>CACZNO010000154.1 GCA_902782505.1 uncultured Erysipelotrichaceae bacterium
ATCCCACGCGGTATCTTCCGTTCCATTCCTTCTTTAAGTTCTCGTACAGGCTTTTGACGTCCCGGCGTTTGTAGGTCTCGGTTTTCTCGATGGCCGGCGCAACGATGAACACGCCGTTTCCTTCATCCATCAGGGTCTCGATCTCTTTTTTGACCGGAATGAAGGAATTCTTATACAAAACTTTCGTATGAACCGGTTTTCTTCCGGCAGGCAGGGTCTCAATGACCGAGACGTCCATGTCTCCGTAGATCGAAGTGGCCAGAGTGCGCGGGATCGGCGTCGCCGACATCATCAACATATCGCACCCCTCGCCTTTGCGTGACAAAAGGGAGCGCTGTTCGACGCCGAAGCGCTGTTGTTCGTCGATGATGATATAGCCCAGATTCTCGAATTCCGTATCTTCCTGGAATAAGGCGTGGGTTCCGACCGCGTAACGGTACGTACCGTCTTTGAGTCCCGCAAGACGCGCTTTTTTCGTTGCGGCGTCCAAAGACGAATACAGCGATACTCCCGCGATGTTCATCTTGCCCAAGATGTCCGACAGGGTCTTTTCGTGCTGTTTCGCTAAGATTTCCGTCGGCGCCATCAAAACCGCCTGGTATCCGGCCAAAATCGCCGCGTACATCGACAACGCCGCGACCACCGTCTTTCCCGAACCGACGTCCCCTTCCAAAAGGCGGACCATCTTTCGCTGATCCTTGAGATCTTCCAGGATCTCCGTCAGGGCTTTTTTCTGGTCCCCGGTGAGTTCAAACGGCAGAGATTTTTCCGCCGACCGGAGTTTTTCCTCGGCAAAGCGTTTCGCCTTTCCGTCCGCGGAGCCCTTGTTCAAGCGCCGTCTTGCCTCCATGACGACCTGGAATTTCAGAAATTCTTCGTATTTGACCGTGCGTACCGCATTGTCCAGACGTTCTTTGGAAGAAGGAAAATGCAGTTCGTATAACGCGTCGTAAAGGTCCAGAAGACGGTATCCGACGGTGTATTCCTCGGGGATGAAGTTGTCGAACACCGCGCGCGGGTTGGCATCGAAACACTTTTTGACAAGCTTGTTGAAATCCGCCGACGTGATTCCTTCCTTCAGCGAATAGACCGGATGAATGCCGACGACGGTATCCAGCGGGTTTTTCGTCACCTTGTTCGCGGTGATCTTCGAAGATCCTTCGTATTTTCCGACGATCGTCAGTTTCGTTTCGACCGTATATTGCGAAACCCACGGCTGGTTGTAGATCGTGATCTGAAAGATCCGGTCATAGGCCAGAAGCTGCAGCCGGGAGATGCTTTTATGCGCTGCGTAACGGTACGAAGTGACTCTTCCCGCCGCAATGCCTTCCACGACGACGGTATCCCCGATGTTCCAGCGATCGGGATGTTCCGCAATCAAAGTCTCGTAGCGGTACGGATAATGGTACAGAAGATCTTCCGCGGAAGTCATGTCCATCGCTTCGAGAATTTTCTTTTTCGCGGGTGTGAATTTCGGTGTGACAATCATACCCGTATTATATCATTTCCCCGTAAAAAAAGCCTGAATGTCAGGCTTTAGTCCAAACCGATGAAGTAACTGTAGACCGGCTGTTCGCCCAAGTAGGTCTCGACTTCAAAGTCGGGGTATTTCTTGTTGATGTAGTGCTTGAGAAGTTCCAGGTCGCTGTCGTTTACGCCTTCGCCGCCGATCAGGGTGAATACGGAATATTCATCTTGCCGGTCCTGCGCCATCGCGTCCACTAAGCCCTTGGCGCTCTTGTACGCCATCGGCGTGCTTAAGACGATCTTCTTGTCCATGATGCCCATATAATCGCCGGCCTTGATCTCCACGCCGTCAATCGAGGTATCCTTGATGGAATACGTCACGGAACCGGAAACGACATGTTCCGCGGCTTCCTTCATCGCGTCGAGATTGTCTTCGAGTTCCCCTTCCGGATCAAACGCGATCAGGGCGCTTAATCCCTGAGGAATGCTCTTGGTCGGGATGACGTGGATATCTTCTTCCGGTAAGACGTCCTTGGTCTGCTCAGCCGCCAGGCTGATGTTGGAGTTGTTCGGCAGGATCAGAATATGATTCGCCTTGACCTTTTCGATCATCTGGCAGAACGATTCGGTGCTGGGGTTCATGGTCTGGCCGCCGGTCACGATATGCGTCGCGCCGAGGTCCTTGAACATGGAATTCAGTCCTTCCCCGCTCGATACCGCGATGATCGCGTATTCCAGCGGTTCCAGGTTTACATCTTCCACAATGGATTCCCCGAGTTCCCCCGCGAGGTTTTCAATTTGTACTTTTTCAAAGGTTCCGTAGCGCTGTACGGCGTTCAGAACCTGCCCCGGCATCAGGGTGTTGATGCTGACAAGCAGTCTTCCCGCTTCTTCCCGGACGATCAGATTTTCTCCCAGCAGTTCGAGTTTCATACGCAGTTTTTCGACTTTGTCGTTATCTTCCTTGGACAGTCTGTCTTCCATCAGGTGGATCTGCGTGCGGTATCCGACTTCCTTTTCCTCTTCGGTTTCCGTATCCTCTTCGTTTTCTTCCGCCAGTTCCACCGGGTGTCCGTTCACCGCTTCCTTGAAACCGCGGATCACTTCCACAAAGCCCGATCCGCCGCTGTCCAGAACGCCGACTTCCTTCAATACCGGCAACAAATCCGGAGTGCGTTTCAAAGACTCCTCGGCTTCCTGCACCAGAACCTCAAAGAATTCCTCTATCGTCGCTTCGGGATTCTTTTCGACCATTTCATTCGCGGCGGCGCTGGATTCGCGCACGACGGTCAGGATGGTTCCTTCGACCGGTTTCATGATGGCCCGGTAGGCGACTTCCGTACCGCGCATAAACGCCGCGGCGAGATCTTTTGCGGTGATTTCGACTTTCTTATCCGTCGACTGCGCAAAGCCGCGGAACACCTGGGAAAGGATCACTCCCGAGTTTCCTCTGGCTCCCATCAACAATCCGCGGGAGAACACCTTGGCGACATCGCCGAAGGATTCGGATTTCATTTCCTTGACCTGTTCCCTCCCGGAAGTAAACGTCAGGTGCATATTCGTTCCGGTATCTCCGTCCGGAACCGGGAAGACATTCAGTGCGTCAATGTGGTGATGATGATTCGCCAGGTTGTTGCCGGCGCTTTCAATCAGTATTTTCAGATCTTTTCCGTTCATTTTTTTCATGATGCACCTCTTCTAGTCCATGACCCGGACGCCCTGTACAAAGACGTTGACCGCTTCAAATTTCTGATCCAGCGACTTTTCCAGCGTATATTTCACGCGCTGCTGAAGTTCATGCACCACCGCGGTGATCTTAACACCGTAGCTGACGATAATATAGAGATCGATCACAAAACCGTTCTTTCCTTTTTTGACCGCCACTCCCTTGGAATAGTTGTCCTGCCCCAGCAGGACCGCCAGTCCTCCGGAAAGCGAATTCTTCGATGCCATGCCGACGACCCCGTAACACTCCGCTACGGCTCCTCCGGCCAAGGACGCAATCGCGTCTTTCGATACATTGATGGTTCCCAGACTGGACCCTTTTTCAATCGACATATCTTTATCCTCCTTCTTGGTTGGTATCCCCGCCCTCATCGGGACCCGGCGTTTCTTCTCCGCCTTCTTCCGGCGTTTCGCCGCCGTCAGGTTTATCTTTGTCATCGGAGGGCCCGGGTTCCGGTTTATCCGTTTCTCCGGCGATGATCTTCTTGGATTCTTCTTCTTCCTTGTTTAGTTCCGCACAGCTTCGCGTATAGGCGTTATTCGTGGATTCGTTGATCATCAGACAGACCTTGCGGGAACCCACGTTCGCCGCGATGCCGTAGTAGCTCGCCATCAGTTTGATGCCGTCCTTGGACATGAATACTTCGTTGCCGTCGGCCATCACGAACCGGTACATATACGGATCATAGGTTTCCACAAACGGCCAGATCTCCGCGATCCCGCTTAAGATCTGCGAATCGAGGCGGGATAATCCCCGGATCAGATTCGTGCGTTGTTCCTCGGTTTCAAAATCCCGGATGAACGGGATGGAACTCATCGCGGTGTAGTATTCCTGTTCAAGTTTCAGTTCGTCCCCGTTATCGAGAATGATATAGGGAACATCGTTTCGGAAGTAATAGGCCAGCGCTTTTTTCATCGTCAGTTCGATCCGCACCGTGCGGTCCGTATCCGCCACGACCTCCGCTTTTTCGATCAGCGGATTGGATTCCATCCGTGCGCTGATGTACGTCGGAACCACAAAAGGCATGCGGGAGTCGGCGGATACACCGGCCAGTTTTGCCAGATAGTCTTCCGACAGGTACGGATTTCCCGTAAAGATGACTTCCCGCACTTTGGAAACGTCCAGACAAAGATAGATGCCGAAAACGACGGCGATTACCAGCAATCCGCGTAAGAAAACCATCCGGATCTTCCGGCGGCGGATTTTTTCGCGTTCCTTCCGTCGTTCTTCCTCTTTCTGTTTCACATATTCCGGGTGAAACTCCGAAAAGAGGATTTCATCTACTTCTTGTTTGGCCAATTGAACCTCTCCATTTCCAGTTTCAGGGTGAACCCCTTCTTTTCCATCATATCATGATTGATCGCTTCAATCAGCGTCATCACGTCTTTCGCGCTCGCATGGTCCGCGTTCACGATGAAATTCGAGTGCTTTTCGGATACTCTGGCTCCGCCGACGGTTTTTCCGCGGTATCCCAGTTCATCGATGTATTTCCAGGCGAAACCGCCTTCGGGATTGCGGAACACTGAACCGCAGGTCGGATAATCCAGCGGCTGGGTCGCCATGCGGCGTTCTCTGCGTTCTTCGATCAGGGAGCGGATCTTTTCCGGATCATCCGGCGTCAGCCGCATCCGGACTCCGACGATCAGCCAGTCGGGATGACTCTGGAAAACGGAATGACGGTACGAAAAGCCGCATTCTTCTTTCTGTAACCAGTCAAAGCTTCCGTCTCTCAATACCAAAACCTGTTCCACGACTTCGCTCATGGAACTCTTGTAGGCGCCGGCGTTCATGAAGACCGCGCCGCCGACCGTGCCGGGAATGCCGCTGGCAAACTCCAGCCCCGACAATCTGCGTTTCATACAGTCGTACGATAACGTGATCAATGACGCCCCCGCTTCCGCGATGACCCGGTCGCCTTCAAAATAGGTATCGATGAAATACCGGTCCAGCTTCACGATCACACCGTCGTACGGGTCATCCGAACAAAGAAGATTGCTGCCTTTGCCTAAAACCTTATACGGAACTTTTTCATCCTCCAGCATGCGGAGGCATTCCGAAAGCCCCAGGGTGTCCCGGGGATAAATCGTATATTTCGCGATTCCGCCGATGCGGTACGTGGTCATGGTGCTTAAGGGTCTGCCCAGATCCACATCCGCAAAAGTGCGGAGTTTTTCTTCCAACGTCATCATTTGTCTTTCCTGCTCATCTGTTTCATCAAATCCAGAATATCTCCGGCGGCATTCGGATATCCCGCGCCTTCCGCAGCCTTGCGCATCGCCGAGAGTTTTTCCGGGTCGTTCATTGCTTCATCCAACAGATCCTCCAGTTTCTTCGCGGAGAGATCTTTTTCTTCCAGTTCCATTGCACATCCGCGCTTGACCATCGATAACGCGTTGTAGTGCTGGTGGTTGTTCGGGACATACGGGGAAGGCACCAGGATCGCCGGGATCCCCATCGCCGCGATTTCCGCGGTCGACGTCGCCCCCGCACGGGAAACGATCAATTCGCACACCCGCATCAAGGCCAGCTGGTCCACATACGGAAGAACCCGTTCGTTGTCCCCGAGATTCAGCCCGCGGACCGTGTCCTCGTAGCCTTCTCTTCCGGTAGCGAATACGATCTGGTAATCACGTCCTGCCAGGTCTTCCAGTACCGTGCGCATCGTTTCGTTGACCGATTCGGAACCCAGCGAGCCCATCACGATCAGCACCGTTTTCTTTTTCGGATCCAACCCGAGATCTGTCAATACTTTTTCGTCGTAGGGCACCTGTACGGCTTCCGAGGCTCGCGGATTCCCTAACAGAACCGTCTTGGTCTTCGGGAAATCCTTTGCCGAATCCTCTTGCGAAATCACGACTTTGTCCGCGGCCTTGCCGAGATACAGGTTGGCTTTGCCGGCGACGCTGTTCTGTTCGTGGATCATCGTCGGGATTTTCAAGGATTTGGCCGCCAGGATCACCGGTACGGAAATATAGTTTCCGAATCCGACGACAATATCCGGGCGGTATTCCTTCAGCTTCTTTTTCATCACAAAGTACGCCTTCGCGATCTGTGCCAAAGGAAGAACTTTCCCGAGAAGACGCCGGTTGGCGACGCCCTGGACTTCTATACCGAAATATGGGAAACCGGCTTCCGGCAGCAGTTTCGCCTCCATACGGGTGGTGGTGCCGACGAAAAGAACTTCGGAATCCGGATCTTTTAAGATTTCTTTCGCGAGCGCTGTCGCCGGATAGATATGGCCTCCGGTTCCGCCCGCAGCTATACAAACGCGCATGAAAACCTCCTAACGCATGGGTAATTATACCATGACGGCACAATGAAAAAAACCGAATCTTTACCGATCCGGTTCGTCTTTTAAGTCAAACAGAGAAATTTTGCGCTTATTGTCGGGTACTGCCAGTCCGAGATGTTCATATGCCTTCGCCGTGACTTCTCTTCCCCGCGGCGTGCGGTTGATAAATCCCAGCTGTAACAGGTACGGTTCGTACACATCTTCCAGAGTCGAAGCTTCTTCCCCGATGGAACTGGCTAACGCTTCCAGGCCGACCGGCCCTCCGCGGAAACGCTCGATGATGCCCAGAAGATAACGGCGGTCCACGTCGTCCAGTCCCCGTTTATCCACCTTCAGGCGTTTTAACGCAAACCTTGCGGTCTCGTCGTCGATGACACCGTCATTCATGACCTGCGCAAAGTCCCGCACCCGGCGCAAAAGCCGGTTGGCGACACGCGGCGTACCGCGGCTGCAGCGGGCCAATTCCGCGACGGCGTCCTCTTCGATTTCCGTACGGAACACGCGGGAACTGCGCCGGATGATCTGGGAGATCTCTTCCAGGGAATAGTATTCCATCTTTGCGACATACCCGAAACGGTCCCGTAAAGGCGACGTCAGATCGCCGGCACGGGTCGTAGCGCCGACCAGGGTAAACGGCGGAAGTTTTAACCGGATCGACCGTACGCCTTCATCTTTGCCGATCACCACGTCCACGCAGAAATCTTCCATGGCCGGATATAAGACTTCTTCCACGACTTTCGGAAGCCGGTGAATTTCGTCGATGAACAACACATCCCCCGCCTGTAAAGTCGATAAAATCGTCGCCAGGTCCGCCGGACGTTCAATGGCCGGTCCCGACGCGACCCGGATATCCCCGTTCATCTCGTGCGCCAGAATGTACGCCAGCGTCGTTTTCCCGAGTCCCGGAGGCCCGTATAAAAGCACGTGATCCAGGGTCTCGTTGCGGCGTTTGGCCGCTTCGATAAAGATCCGCAGATTGTCTTTGACATCTTTCTGTCCGACGAAGGTGTCAAGATCGGCCGGACGTAAGGCTTCGTCTTCGTTCGGTTCAATCTCGTTCGCGTCCAAAATACGGTTTTCTGTCATTTCTTATTCCTCATCATGATCTGCAGGCCTAACCGCAGATATTCATCGCTGGTCTTTAAGCCGGATTCCTTCAGAGGCTTGATGATCCCCTGAATTTCCTGCGGCCGGTAGCCCAGGGTCTTCAGCGCTTCGAGCGCATCCTGTAATTCCGGATTTTCTTCCTTCACCGGTTCCGGGGTCACGAGTTTTCCCTTCAGATCCAGAACGATCTGGCTCGCGGTCGATTTCCCGATGCCCGGCAGTTTCTTCAGATACGCCGTATCGCCGTTTTCAATGGCTTCCACGATCCGCGCGTAAGAGTCCGCCCCCAGCATCCGCATCGCGGTCTTGGGGCCTAATCCCTTGACGGAAATCAGCCGTTCGAACAGTTCCTTTTCTTCTTTTTTGAGAAAACCGAACAGATTCTGCCCGTCTTCCAGGAACTGATGGTAGGTGAATAAGAAGACTTCCCCTCCCGGCACCAAGGGCGTGCGCGCGTTGAAAAACACCTTGTAGCCCACACTGCCGCAATCGACGATCACCGATTCCGCATCATACGAATATACTTTTCCTCTTACAAACGCGATCATACTCTCACCACTGTCTATTATACATTAGAACGTAAGAATTCCTAAATGTTCCAGCAAAATCCTGAGTCCCAGAAGAATCAGAATGATTCCCCCGGTCCGTTCGGCTCCCTGGCCGTACTTCTCGCCCAACCGGCTTCCGAAACGCACTCCGATCGCGGATAACGTGAAGGTCACGATTCCGATCAGCAATGCGGAAAGCCAGATATTGACTTCCAGAAACGCCAAAGTCACTCCGACCGCCAGCGCGTCGATGGACGTCGCCACCGCCAGAAGGAACATCTTCCGCACTCCCAGATCGTTGTCCGCTTCCTTGTCCTTCTCAAACGATTCGCGGATCATGTTGGCGCCGATATACGCCAGCAGCACAAACGCGATCCAATGGTCCACGGAGCGGATCATCTCCGAAAACACCGATCCCAGAAAATACCCCAGAACCGGCATTCCCGCCTGAAACGCGCCGAACCACACACCGACCAGCACGGTTTCGGACAAGGTCGGTTTTCTTAAGGCCAGTCCCTTACAGATGGATACCGCCATGGCGTCCATCGATAAGCCGACCGCCAGCACCAGTAAATCCCAAAAGCTCATTAGAAGTCCTCGAACGTGAACTCATAGTCACGAATATAGATGAGGTCTCCGTCTTCCGCACCTTTTTCACGCAATTGATGTTCGATGCCGAACACCTTCAGATCATGCGAAAGACGCCGGATGTCCTCTTCCGTCTTCAGCGGGTTATCATGGAATAACTGATCGATTCTGGGTCCCTGGACGTTCCACTTGCCCTTGGCGATCTTCGTCACGGTAAACGGCTTCTTCGGCGGTTCGTACGTATACACCACGCCGGATGCCCGGGTGATTTCTTCTTCCAGCGGGAACGGTGCGGTCACCTGCAGAAGTTCCGCGCACTTCTTCAATGCGCCTTCCAGTCCTTCGTTGATAATGGCGCTGGCGCCGTAGACCGGAAGATCCGGATGCGCTTTACGGAACCGTTCGAGGTTCTCGCTTGCCCCGTCCAGATCCATCTTGTTGGCGAGCACCACTTCCGGACGTTCTAAAAGACGGTACTTGTACTGTCCGAGTTCCTTGCGGATGTCCTCGTAATCCTGTAACGGATCTCTTCCCGAACTGCCGGCCATATCAATGACGTGCAGGATGACCCGGCAGCGTTCGATATGCCGTAAGAATTCGATTCCGAGTCCTTTTCCTTCCGAAGCTCCGCGGATGAGTCCCGGCAAATCCGCCATGACAAACGAAACTTCCCGGTTTACCTTCACGACCCCAAGCTGCGGCACCAGGGTCGTAAAATCATAATCCCCGATCTTCGGTTTGGCGACCGAAGCCACCGATAAAACCGTGGATTTTCCTACCGACGGGTATCCGACCAAACCGACATCCGCCAGCAATTTCAATTCAACTTCTACTTCCAGCACGTCGCCGAGTTCGCCCTGTTCGGAAAACTCCGGCGCCGGGTTGCGGGCGGTCTTGAAACGGAAGTTCCCGCGTCCTCCGCGGCCTCCGTGCGCGATGATCTCGCTTTGATTCGCCCCTGTCAGATCGGCGATCATCCGCCCCGTGGCAAGATCCTTGACGATCGTTCCCTGCGGGACCTTGACGATCACGCCTTCCCCGTCTGCGCCGTACATTTTCTTGCTCTTGCCGCGTTCTCCGTTTTCCGCGCGGATGTTGCGGTGATAGCGCAGGTCCAGAAGCGTGGATTTATTCGTATCCGCGACAAACACGATATCTCCGCCTTTGCCTCCGTCTCCTCCGTCCGGGCCTCCTAAAGGCACAAACGGTTCATGACGAAAGGTCGCCGCTCCCGCGCCGCCGTTTCCCGCGAACAATTTCACTGTAACCCGATCTACAAACATA
>CACZNO010000155.1 GCA_902782505.1 uncultured Erysipelotrichaceae bacterium
GCGGTATATTCCGTATTGAACGACATGAACATTCCAAAGGAAAAGGCGGTTTATGTCGGCGATTCGGAAGTGGACCTCAAGACCGCCGCAAACGCGGGAATTCCCTGTATTACGGTAAGCTGGGGATTCCGGAGCCCGGAAGCGCTGAAAAAAGCCGGCGCTAAAATCATCACGGACAATACCGAGGAACTGTATTGTGCCATAGAACAAGGAGAACCATATGAAGACAAGTAATTTCCGTTTTACATCCAAAGAAGGAACCGAAATCTTTACGTACAAGTTTGAACCGGAAGAAGGAACGAAAATCCGCGGCGTCGTGCAGATCATCCACGGAATGGTGGAACACGCAAAACGCTATGAAAGATTTGCGAAGGCTTTGACGAACGACGGATATATCGTATACGCGCATGATCAAAGAGGTCACGGACGAACCGCCGGAAGCCCCGAAAAAGTCGGACATCTCGCGGATTCCAAAGGTTTCTACTGGCTGGTGGAAGACGCGCATCAACTGACGGAGATCATCCGCAGGAACCATCCGGAGCTGCCGGTTTTCCTGTTCGGACATTCGATGGGATCGTTTGAGTCCCAGCGCTACATCGAACTTTACGGCAAAGGGCTCAAGGGAGTCGTATTGTCGGGTTCCAGCGGAAATTCCCCGCTGTATTTCTTCGGAAAACTCGCCGCCGGCATGGAATTGAAGAAACAGGGGCCGACCGCGCGCAGTCCGAAGCTGAACAATCTCTCCTTCGGCGCCTACAACAAGAATTTCGAACCGCGCCGTACGGATTCCGACTGGCTGTCCAGAGACAACGCGGAAGTGGACAAATACATCAACGACCCGTATTGCGGCGTTGTGTGCACGACGGAATTCTATTATGATTTTATGGACGGGATGACGGAACTTCATAAGAAGGCCAACGTCGCGAAAGTGCCGAAGGATCTTCCGGTTCTGATCGTATCGGGGGATATGGACCCGGTCGGTTCCAACGGAAAAGGCGTGAAAAAACTGTACGAAACCTACATCGGACAGGGATTAAAGGATGTGACGATGAAGCTGTACCCGGGAGCGCGTCATGAGATCCTCAATGAAACCAACCGGGACGAAGTTACGGCGGATATCCTGCAATGGATCGACGCGCATAACGAATAGGAGGAAAAAAGGATGCTGGAATACAAGTTTGACACACAGCTTTTGATTGACGGAGAAAATCTGGACGAAGATGCGATCTCCGAATACTTCACCAACAATTTCAAGGGCGACTGCCTGCTGGCGGTCGGCGACGATACGCTGATCAAGATCCATTTCCACACCAACGAACCCTGGCAGGTGCTGGAGTACTGTGCCTCGTTAGGAGAGATTTACGACGTCGTCGTGGAAAACATGGAACGCCAGGCACACGGGCTGAAGGGATAATGGATAACGAAGAAATGATCCGGGAACACTGGCGGGTCGAAGGCACCGTGCAGGGTGTTGGGTTCCGCTGGGGCATGCAGCAATTAGCCAAACATTACCGTATCACCGGATGGGTCAAAAACCTGTATAACGGCGATGTGGAAGCGGAAGTGCAGGGAACCAAGGAAGCGATCGCGAAGCTGGAAGAAGATCTGCGGAAAGGAAGATATTACTATATCGACCGGATCGTCCGGATGCGCATTCCCGCAGAAAACCACGAGAGTTCGTTCCGGGTGGAGTTGTATTGGGATTAAAATCGACAGGAAGGTTTTGGTATGAGTGTAAAGAAGACATATCTGGCGATGCCGTTTGACGAACACCGCCGTGTATTTGTGTATTTGCCGAGCGGTTACCGCAAAAGCGACAAACGGTATCCGGTTTTATACATGTATGACGGGCACAACCTGTTTTTCGACGATACGGCGACCTATGGGAAATGCTGGGGTCTCAAGGAATACCTGGACGCCCGGAAAGCCCAGATCATCGTGATCGGCGTGGAGTGCTCGCATGAAGGCAACGAACGGTTAAGCGAGTATTCTCCGTACTCTTTCTATAACAGGCACATGGGAAGAGTGAAGGGGAAAGGGAAGATCACGATGGATTGGATGAGCACCGAGCTCAAGGCCTGGGCAGACGCAAATTTCCGCACGATGCCGGAAAGAGAACATACGGCGATTGCCGGCAGTTCCATGGGCGGCCTGATGGCGATCTGGAGCGTCTCGGCGTACAATCACGTGTATTCCAAGGCGGCTTGTCTTTCGTCGTTCCTGCATTATAACCATCAGAAGATCCTCCGCTCCTTGGATCATCCCTACGGTGCGGATACAAGGGCATACATCAGCTGGGGCGCGGAGGAGTTTTCTTCGCGGAAGTATCTGGCCATGGGAACCGCAGAAAACCTGAACGCGGCGAATGTGTTATTGAAAAACGGTGTTTCCGTTTATCTGAACCAACCGGTCAAGGGACAGCACAACGAAGCTTCCTGGGAAAAGGAAATCGATGTGTTCATGCGTTTCCTGTTTCCGGAAATCGTAGAGAAAGGATAGTTTCATGAGAAAATGGATCGCGTTGGTGCTGGCGGGAGTCGTATTGTTCGCCGGCGGATTCGGACTCGGATATTATTACGCCGGTTTAAATGAACCGGTGCGTTCGGTCGTGGAATCCGATTCGGTAACGGAAGTATACGAAGAATTCCCGGTATCCAAGCTGACGACGATCCGGCTTACGCTGAAAAACGAAAACGTCCGGGTGCGCTTATCGGACAACCAGTACGTGCGTTTAGTGTACCAGCCCAGTGAAGACGGACTAACGTTTCATTACTACTACGACCAGAACACGCTGGTTCTGACGGTAGGAGAAGTCAACGAGTCTTCGGGCATCATTCCGGGCAACAGGGAAATGATTTACCTGTATCTGCCGCGGTATTCCGCCAAAGACCTCAGCGTCACCACCGACAAGGGCTTTGTGGATATTGACGGGGTGAGTTTGGGAAATCTTACGATCACGACGACCTCGGGCGATGTGACGATCACGGATTCCAACCTGGTATCGAAGACGTCGGTGTCTTCCGAATCCGGTTCCGTATATTTCCGGAACACCGATTTCAGGGAAGCGGCGTTTTTCTCCAAATCCGGCAGCCTCAACGTCGCGCATATCCTGGAGCCTTCCGAATGCGAAACCATCGTAAAGGGCAAGAATCTGTTCATCAACGGCTTGCCGGAAGAATCCCGGACGATTTCCGCGGTGGGATTCCGCAAGAAATTCTACGTCGAAACGGAAACCGGCGTGATCCGCCTGAAAGTTCCGTATGAACCGGAAACCGTGCCGGAGGAAACGCCGGACGATACACCGGGAGGAGAAGAGACGACGCAATCATAGACAGTATTCCGCGTGCCGTACGGGCACGCGGTTTTTTATCGGGACAAGGGTGTGCTATACTGATTCTGTTATGCAGGATGAAACAACCAACCGGAAATACTTCGGACCGATCGAGTTTTACCAGAAAACGTTCCGCATTGCGGCTCCTTTGGCGTTACAGAATCTTCTGATGAGCGGGCAGTCCCTGATCGATACCCTGATGGTATCCTGGATCGGGATGGTGTCGGCGGTCGGAACGGCTGCGCAGGTCGATGTGCTGTCGGGATTGATTTCCTGGGGCGTCATCGGCGGGATCGGGATGTTCGCGGCGCAGTTTTTCGGTGCGAAGGACGAACGCAATCTGAAACGCTGCACGGGGCTCAGTCTGACGCTGGTGCTGGCGAACGCGGCGTTCTGGATTCTGGCATCCACGTTTTTCGGAAGACAGATCCTGACGTTCTACATCAAGGATCCCGTCGTCGTGGAATACGGATACAAATATCTTCAGATCGCGAAGTGGGGGATGCTGACGGGATCGTTCAGCTTCTGTTTCGGCAACATGTTCCGCAATACCCAGAAACCGGCGATCGCGCTGCGCTTTTCGATTTTTACTTCGGTTTTGAATGTCTTTTTGAACTGGGTCCTGATCTTCGGAAAGGGACCGTTTCCCGCGATGGGGGTCAAAGGGGCGGCGCTCGCAACGGTATTGGCCCAAGGCGTCTCCGCATGCCTGTTTGTGGGATATGCGTTTAAGACCCGCCAGCCCTTTGTGGGATCTTTTAAGGAGATGTTCGGGTTTGACTTTGCGTTTGTCAAACCGATCCTGCAGCGCATCTGGCCTTTGATCGTCAATGAATCCACGTTCGGCTTCGGGCAAACGCTGTTTGTGAAGGCGTTCGGAGTACTGGGGAAACCGCAGATGGACGCGTATTATGTCGGCAATCACATCTATGAAGTCATGACGTTTGTGATTTACGGATACGGGAATGCCGTACAGATTCTTTTAGGAACGGAACTCGGACGCGGAAAAATCGAGAACGCCAAGCGTGAATGCGATTATCACATCGGATTGTCGGGCATTTTGTCGGTATGTCTGGTGTGTTTTCTGGTTCTGTTTGCCAAGCCGCTGGTCGCCCTGTTCCGGCTAACGGATCCGGCGGTGGAACAGCTGGCGGTTCTGATCGTCTACGTATTCGCGGTGAAATCGTCCATGCGCCTGTATAATTTCATGATTTTCTGCGTTCTGCGTTCCGGCGGCGACGCAAAGATCATTCAATTCCTCGACTCCGGGCTGGAATGGGCGGTAGGGCTTCCGTTAGCCTTTCTGAGCGTGCATTTCGGAATCGGGAATATCGCGCTGGTCTTATTGATTACGCAGGCAGAACAGCTTGTACGGCTCATTTTGGGCATGAAGCGTATCAAGACGTACAAGTGGGCCAAGGATCTGACCAAGACCATCGCATCCTAGAAGGCATAAGAAAACCCCGGATTTGGTTCCGGGGCTTTTTCTTATTCCAGATACAGTTTTGCGACTTCTTTGAGATCCTGCGGCGCGGAAGGGTTGAAGTGCACTTCGATCGCGTCGTTTTCGTCATAGCGCGGGATCACATGGATATGCGCGTGCATCACGCTCTGTCCGGCCGCTTCGTAGCCGTTGTTGAGGATGTTGAATCCTTTGGCGTGAAGCTTGGTCATCTGCAGTTTCGCAATGCGCTGTGCGGTTTCGATCATGCGGTCCAGGGTTTCCTTCGGGCATTCCAGAAGGGTATCATAGTGTTCTTTCGGCATCACTAACGCATGCCCCTTGGTAACCTGCGAAAGATCCAGAATCGCTAAGACGAGGTCATCTTCGTAGATTTTGACGCCGGGGATGTTTCCCTTGACGATTTCACAGAATACGCACATGGTCTTACTGGTTCAGATAGGTCGGATAATACTGTTTCATGTAGTTGTACAGGCTGATGTCGTACGTACGGAAACCGTATTTCTTGTAGTAATGCGAGTACATTTCGCTGGTGATATCCGAAGACTTCTTGATCGAATCCACCGCCGCTTTCTTGTAGCTCAGAACATCCTTGGAGACGATGTTGACCAGGTAGAACTTGCTGCCGGAGCTGTTTTCGATGACTTCGGAAACGCCTTCCTTGGTTGCGCTCTTGAGGAAGTCCGTGATGTAGGAGGTCAGCTTGGAGCTGTCCGCCGCGGAAACCGTATGCGTCTTGCCGTCAAAGAGTTCATCGCTCTTGAGCGTGTAAGCTGCCGCAACGTCTTCGAACTTTTCGCCGTCGGTCAGTTTGTGCTGGGCTTCCTTGATCTTTTCGAGACTGTCGCATTCGATGATCTGCACCTGCGTCGGATAGTACGCCGTGATGACTTTTTCCCAGTTTTCATCGATGTAGGATTCCGCGAGGTGGGAAACCTTTTCCGCCGGAATCAGATACTGATTGAGGTAATCATCTTCGGTTGCGTAGCCGTTGACTTCCAGATAATCCGCGAAGTCATCGCCGTATTCCTTCTTTTCCGCTTCGAGTTTCGCTTCCGCCGCAGTCCGGATCTCGTCGGTTACTTCGACTTCCTTTTCCAGAATGACGTTGCGGATGTCGGTGAAGATGGTGGAGAAGCCGTCCTGACGGTTCAGAACTTCATAGACTTCTTCCTTGGTGACTTTCTGGTTTCCGATGGTGATGAGGGTTTCTTTCGGGTTCGATACTTTCGCGACCGCGTCCTTGCAGCCGGAGAGAACCAGTAATCCCAGCACCAGTGCCAACAGATATTTCTTCATCTTACTCGTCCTCCTTTTCTTCCGCTGCCGGAGTGTTGTCGACGGTGCCGTCTTCCTTGACTCCTAACGCAGCCTTGATGGAATCTTCGAGTCCTTCCGCGTGGAATTTCACGCCGAGTTCGTTCATCTTATCCCACATCGCCGCTTTCTCCATATTCGGATACATGGTCAGGATCCGTTCGAGGCAGTTGATCTCTTCCAGCAGATCTTCCGCCGCGTCGGTGTCGACATGGATCATGTGGTAACCGTACTTGGAAGTGAACCATTCGCTGGTTTCTCCCGCCTTGGTCGCTAAGCCGTTATCCACGAATTCCTTGACATAGGTGTTGTAGGAATTCTTGTCCAGATAACCGATCTTTCCGCCGTTGACCGCCGAACCGGCGTCATCGGAATACTTTTCCGCCAGCTGCGCGAAGGTGTATTCGCCGCTGGCCCAGGCCTTCTTGACTTCTTCCAGCTTCGCGGTTTCTTCTTCCGTCGGCTTTTCGACATCTTCGAACTGCACTAAGATGTGCGAGACGATCCGCGGGGAATAGCGTTCCGTGAAGGCAGCCCAGAAATCATCGAGGTGCGCCTTGATGTAGGCACGGTCCAGGATCTCCGATTTTTCCGAATACAGGAGATACTGAACGAAGGATTCGTATCCGAGCGCTTCCGCCTGCTGTTCGAGGTAAGTCGCCGCATAGTCTCCGTAGTAGTTCGCGTAGTAGTTGATGTACTGCTGCGCCATTGCCTTGGCATTCTTTTCCATATCGTCCGTGGTCTTGGCAACCTGATCGAGCAGTTTTCTCTGCATCACGATGAAGGCAGCGTCCTTGCCGTCCTTGGCGTAAAACTTATCATATAAATCATCTGCGGTGACGTCTTTCCCGTCAAACGAGTAGACTACACCGGAACCGCCGGCGGTCTTCCCGGGAAGGGCGTCTTTATTCTGGTCGTAGACGAAGAAGATCGTAATGCCTAACAGGATTACGGCGAGTACCGCTACGAACCAGTTCTTTTTCAGAAATTCTTTCATGCAAAAAATCCTCCTGGTAAAAAACGTTACTTATTGATTATAATCTTCCGAAGTTCATAAGTAAATGAAGGAAATTGCGCAGAAACTGAAATTTCTCTGAATTTTTCCGCAATCTTTGCCCGGTTCGGTCTTTGCCGCACGGAAATTCCGCACATTGTGATAT
Organism: uncultured Erysipelotrichaceae bacterium; assembly: GCA_902782505.1. GTDB lineage: Bacteria > Bacillota_I > Bacilli_A > Erysipelotrichales > Erysipelotrichaceae > RUG11872. Next base: position 7,274 of record CACZNO010000155.1, read on the forward strand.
AATGTCCGCGATAGAAATATGGAGACGGTGTTATGGGATTAGAAATTCGCAATCTCCGCGTGTCCGCGGAAGGAAAAGAAATACTGAAAGGCGTCGATCTTACGATCGGTGAAGGAGAAGTCCATGCGTTAATGGGCCCCAACGGAAACGGAAAGTCCACGCTTCTGGCGACCATCATGGGAAATCCGGACTATACCGTGGAAGAAGGAGAAGTTACCTTCAACGGAAAAGACCTCCTTTCGATGGCGGTCAACGAACGTGCGAAAGAGGGCATCTTTTTAGGCATGCAGTATCCGCCCGCGATCCCGGGCGTCACCAACTCCGATTTTTTCCGAGCCGCGATCCGCGCCAAGGAAGGCAAGCCGGTATCGCTGTTCGCGTTCATCAAGAAAATGGATAAGGCGACCAAAGACCTGCAGCTAAAACCGGACCTGGCGCACCGGTTCCTCAACGAGGGATTCTCCGGCGGCGAAAAGAAGCGCAACGAGATCGTACAGATGATGTTATTGCGTCCGGATCTGGCGATGCTGGATGAAATCGATTCGGGGCTGGACGTGGACGCGCTGAAACTGGTCGCGGACGCCATCAACGAGATGCGCCGGGACAATCCGAAACTGTCGATCCTGTTGGTATCCCATTACCAGAGATTTCTGGAACTGGTCGTCCCGACCCATACCCATGTCCTGATCAACGGAAAAATCATGGTGGAAGGCGACGCGGGACTGACGGCGAAGATCGACAAGGAAGGCTATAAGTGGATTGAGACGGAATACGACGTCAAGATCGAAGACGAAGAAGCTCCCAAGGCGCCGGTGAGTTTAGGAACCTGTGCGGTAAAGAAGACCAGAGGTTAGTATGAAGGAACTTGTATTGCCGGCAGGTGTTTCCCGCTATTCGGTTTCCAAGAATGAAAAGATCCGCATTCTCGCGAAGGAAAACGCGGAAACACTGATCGAATACACAGCGGAAGAGGAAATGGACCTGACGTGGGAGATCCGGGTGTTCCCGGGGGTGCGCGCGTCGGTGTTTTTCCTGAACCGTTCGGAAAAGAAAACCGTATCCTCTATGGAAGCGCATATTGCGAAAGACGCGGAATTATCCTTGGGATATCTTGAATGGGGCAAGGAGGACGCGGATTTCCATGCGCGGGTCCATCTGGAGGAAGACGGCGGATCTTCCCTGATGCGTACGGCGGCGATGGCGCATTCGAAACTCAATTATGATATTGAAACGATCCATCATGCCCCGCATACCCGCGGAATCATGAAGAATTACGGTCTGGTGACGGACGATACGCCCTGGACGATCGTTTGTGCCGGACGGATCGAAAAGCACGCCAGACAAAGCGAATCGCGCCAGGAAACCAGAATTCTGACGTTCGCGAAACCGGAAACGGTCAAGGTGCTGCCGATTCTGTATATTGATGAAAACGACGTACAGGCGTCGCACGCCAACAGTATCGGTCAGCCGGACGCGGAGGCATTATATTATATGGAATCCCGCGGATTAAGCCGTAAGGAAGTCATCGGCTTACTGGCGGCGGGGTATATCGCGCCGATCGCGGAGGTGTTTGAAGATCCCGCGATGCGCGCCTATATCCGGAAGATGACGGAAAAGAAGGTGAGAGAATGGAAATCGTAGATTTGTCGGTTTACCGGAAAGATTTTCCGATGCTGGATCATAAAACGATGAACGGGTATCCGCTGGTCTATTTTGATAACGCGGCGACAACGCTTAAGCCGCGCGCCGTCATCGATACGGTGTTGAAGTATTACGAAGACGAAACCACCAACGTGGAACGGGGAGATTCCTCCTTGTCCGCGATGGTGTCGGCGAAATATGAGAACGTCCGGAAGATCATCGGACGCTTCATCGGATGCGATCCGGAGGAAGTCGTCTATACCTCCGGGGCGACCGGGGCATTGAATCTTCTGGCTTACGGATACGCGGAAGAGTACCTGCACGAAGGCGATGTGATCCTGACGTCGGAAGAGGAACACGCGTCGGATCTTCTGCCGTGGTTCCGGGTCTGCGGGAAAACCGGCGCCGTGATCCGCTATGTCCCGCTGACGGAAACCGGAAGAATCACTCCCGAAAATGTTGAAAAAGCCATGGACGGACAGGTGAAACTGGTAGCTTTGGCCGGCGTCTCCAACGTCCTGGGGTACGCGTTAGATTTAAAGGAAATCGCGAGGATCGCCCATGCGCATAACGCGCTGTTCGCGGTGGACGGCGCCCAGGCGGTGCCGCATTTCCGCATCGACGTGAAAGACGCGGATATTGATTTTCTGGCGTTTTCCTCGCACAAGATGTGCGGACCGACCGGTGCGGGCGTCTTGTACGGAAAAAAGGAACTTCTGAAGAAAATGAAACCGCTGGAACTCGGAGGCGGATCCAATGCCCGGTTTGAACGCAACGGAAAAATTATACTGCGGGAGATCCCGGACAAATTTGAGGCCGGGACCCAGCCGATCGAAGGCATTCTCGGCATGGGCGCCGCAGCGGAATATCTGATGGGGATCGGTTTGGAGAATATTCACGCATATGAACGGAAACTGCGCGATGAACTGGTGGAACGGATGCGCGCGATGGACAATATCGTACTGTACAATCCGGACGCGGAAACCGGCATTGTGACGTTCAACGTCAAAGGGGTGTTCCCGCAGGACGCCGGAAGTTATCTTTCCAGCCGCGGGATCGCGCTGCGTTCGGGACAGCATTGTGCGAAGATCCTGCCGGACTTTCTGAAAGTGCCGGGAACGGTGCGGGCATCGTTATATTTTTACAACAACCGGGAAGAATGCGAACGGTTCTTGAAGGCATTGGAAACCTGCACGGTCGAAAACGCCGTGAGTGTTTTCCTCTAGGAGGTGCGTTATGGACAGCATGTTAAAAGACCCCAGTGTGCTGCGGGAAATCATCATGGATCACTACCAGTATCCCCGCAACAAGGAACTGAGCGAAGACAA
>CACZNO010000156.1 GCA_902782505.1 uncultured Erysipelotrichaceae bacterium
GATGATCACACGCCAGCGGGAATCCTACAATGTCATGAATGCCTTGGGCACGAGTTCTGCGGGAGTAAACCTCTGGTTCTTGGGCGGCGTGGTGTTTTTATCCATACCGGCGGCGCTGATCGGATGCGCGGCGGGTATCTTTATCCTGAAGAAAGTATTGAGCCTGGTGTTTGAAAAGATCGCCGGCATCGAACAGACGCATTATTATTTCAGCGAAACGATGATGGGGCTTACCAAGGAACTGCCGGTTCCCAAAACGTTTGAATGGGAAGCCGGCATCGCCGTGACCGCGGGCGTGGTGTTGTTTACGCTGGCTGCGTGCGCCGTCGCGTTATTCGGGATGCGCAGGGAAGCCGCTGTAAAACAAGGCGCGGGAAAACTGCGCCCGGCGAAGAAGGACGCGTCGATGTTCGCAAGAGGTTCGCTCCGTTACGCGGTTTTATCGATCCGCCGCAATCCGGTGCGTTCTTTGATCACACCGTTGGTCAGCTGCGTGCTGGCATGTGTGATCGGCGTCTTCGCCATGATCCAGAATAATGCCGGAAACCGGATCGCGGAAGTATATGCGAATACGGCGATCGAGGGACGTCTTACTTCGTTTGACGGCACGCTGGTCCGTGATCTGGTCGTGGATCCGGAGGCGGTGCGGGATCTGATGCGCACCGGGATCGCCAAAGATATCAGCGTTTCCATGTCGACAAAATGGAACTATTGGGTACACGGCGACATGCCGGATTTCTCGGACGCGGGAGGCGGGTTCTCTGCGGGAGCGGACCAGGAACTGGACTGGATGACCAACCAGCCGCGCATGTCGGCGATCAACCGTATCTACGGCGCACCGGAACTCTACTTCAATACACCGGTCGTGACGTGGCTCGAAGGATATAACGAAGACATTCTTTCGGTGAATCAGATCGAAGATATCGGGGATCCGGATCTTACTTCCTTAGGACGGGTCAAGACCTATCCGGCGGTTTGCGGAAAGATGTTCCTGGAGAACCACGGGGCTTCCCTGGGGGATTTCCTGACGATTGATTACTATTACCCGTTCCCCCGGGGCGGTTACGGGACCTCCAGCCTTCGCGTGAAGGTCGTCGGTTCGTATGCCCAGTCTTCGGACCGTGCGGGGTTATATATTCCGTTATGCTTCTCCATCTCGCCGGAATGGCTGTTCGACGCGGAAAGCACCGAACATGATATATATAACCGGAATCTTCAAAGCGTGCGCTTCCGCATTGATCCGGCAACGGAACTGGACGATTTCCGGGATAAAATGTACGGATTGGGATACGGGGAACCGAACCATATCGGGCCGAAACGGATGACGTTACAGCTGAAGGACAGCGTGTTTACCGAGACCGTTTCTTCCCTGAAGCGTTTCTCGATCATCACGAATATCCTGTTACCGATCCTGATGGGCGTGATCTGTCTGATCGGGTTCTTAGTATCGTGGTTACTGATCCACGGGCGCAGAAGCGAATTCGCGATGATGCGGGGTTTCGGGGTGCGTTACGGCAGGACGAATATGTCGTTCTTACTGGAACAGATCCTGTTGTGTGTGATCGGTGTCGGAATCGCGGCGCTGATCCTGTACCTCACCGGTGTTTCCTCGTTAAGGACGTGGATCTATCTGGGATTCTTTATGTTGATGTACCTGGACGGCGCGGCGATTGCGGTCCGCTTAGTGGCCAAGGGATCGCTGATGCGGTTATTACAGGATGCGGAATAGGAGGACCTCCTTATGGCACTATTGGAATTGAAAGATGTGAAATACAGTTACCGCAACGAGTACCAGACGGTGGATGCGGTCAAGGGAATCAGTTATTCCTTTGATGTGGGAAAGATGTACGCGATCGTCGGGAAATCCGGAAGCGGTAAAACGACGTTGTTGTCCCTGATGGCGGGATTGGATATACCGACGGCCGGGGAAGTGCTTTATGACGGAAAATCCACGGCGAAGATGAACCTCAACAAGTACCGCCGGGAAAACGTCGCGGTCATCTACCAGAACTTCATGTTGTTCCCGCTTCTGACGCTGACGGAAAACGTCATGTTCCCGATGGAACAGGTGCACGTTCCCTTGTCCAAGGCGAAAGCGAAAGCGAAGGAAATGATGACCAAGGTGGGGCTCAAGGAAGACCAGTTCCGCCGGTATCCGGCAATGATCTCCGGCGGTGAAAAACAGCGTGTCGCGATTGCGCGGGCGTTAGGCACCGGGGCGAAAGTCATTCTGGCCGACGAACCGACCGGCAACCTTGATTCCGCCAACGGCAGGAACATCATGGAGATCCTGTCGAAGCTGGCGCATGAAGACAACTATTGCGTGATCGTGGTTACGCATGACGATTCGTTCGCAGCGAAAGCGGATGAGATCCTGCGCATCAGCGACGGACTTGTGGTAGTAAATGAATAACAGATATAGGCTGTCAGGAATGTGACAGCCTTTTATATGCGGGACCGGAACGGTATTCTTTGTTCCAAAGCCCAAAATGAACGGAAAAATTCATCGGAAATATTGAAATGCAGACTATATTTTCGTATAATAAACAAGCCGTCGGTAGATGGTTCCGTAGCCAAGTGGTAAGGCAACAGACTGCAACTCTGTGATCACCGGTTCGACCCCGGTCGGAACCTCCACCCTTATAACGGGGATGTGGCGTAATCGGTAGACGCAACGGACTTAAAATCCGTTGGTAGAAATACCGTGTGGGTTCGAGTCCCACCATCCCCACCACGTTCAAAGAACCCCTCTGTACAGAGGGTTTTGTTTTGTGTTTGGGATGATATAATACAAATGACGGAGGATCGGCCATGAAACCGGAAAAAGACAAAACCAGTGAACAGCTGCGGGAAGAACTCAAGGACTACTACGGAACTGCGATGATGAACGGTTTCGCCATGGCGATGTATGAGTTGGACGAAATCGACCGTCTGACGGACGAAGAACTGGAAGAAAAAGCGCGGGAAAACGGGCTTGACTAAGGAGGAAGCGCGATGGAAATCAATGTGCGTTATACGATTACGGTCAATGTGATGACCATTCTGACGGTGATCGGGTTTTGGAAAATTCTGGAAGACAACGGAATGGAAGGCTGGAAGGCCATTATCCCGTTTTACAGCAGCTATCTGTTCGGAGAAGTTGCGGGTGAACCGGAAAAGGGAAGAAAACAGATGCGGGCGGAAATCCTTACCGTTATTTTCGCGGTGGCGCTGACCGTATTCGCCGTAATTCTTCTCGGATACAGCAAGGAATACATGGGCGAACCGGGAACCGGCGTCGTCGGATTCAAGGAAGATCCCCCATTGTGGCTGGCGATTACGACGATCGTGCTGGCAGTTCTGACCGTTATCTTTGCGATCCGGGCGTTTGTCATGTATGTACAGATCTGCGATTCGTACGATCGGCTGCGCAAGGCTCCGGGATGGTTCATTGTGTTCTGGATTTTCTTAAAAGGTCTCGCGTTTATCTACTTCGCGTTTATTCATGACAACTACAATATCCGGGGCATCTCGAAAAAGAAAGATCCTCAGGAAGAAGAAACCCCGGAAGAATTCTGAAAATAAGGAAAGAAGAGACAGAAAAATCTCTTCTTTTTTTTCCTGTTTCCATGTGAAAGAATTGTCTTGTCCGGCACGCTTGAAACCGCAGGCGTGTATCCGATACAATAGAATCAGAAGAGGGGAAACAGTCCTATGAATCAAACAATCGATGTGACAGCCTTAGGCGAACTTTTAATTGACTTCATTGAAAACGGAGTCAGCGCGCAGGGGAATCCCGTATACGAAGCGAATCCGGGCGGTGCCCCGTGCAACGTTCTGGCAATGTTGGGAAAACTTCATCATCCTGCCGCGTTCATCGGGAAAATCGGCAACGACGGTTTCGGACGTCAGCTTACCAAAGCGATTGAAAGCGCCGGCATCCTTCTGGAGGGTGTCCGCTACGACGACGAAGTCCACACGACGCTGGCTTTAGTACACAAATTACCCAACGGAGACCGGGATTTTTCGTTCTACCGCAATCCCGGCGCCGATATGAATTTACGGAAGGAAGAACTCAACGAAGACCTGATCCGCCGCGCGAAGGTGTTCCACTACGGCACGCTTTCCCTGACCGACGAACCGGTGCGCTCCGCAACCCGCAGAGCCGTCGAGATTGCCGAAGAAGCGGGCTGCGTCCGTTCGTTTGACCCGAACCTGCGCCCTCCGTTATGGAAAGATCTTGAAGAGGCGAAGCGCCAGTTTGATTACGGATTCCGTCATTGCGACGTCCTGAAGATCTCGGACAATGAAATTCAATGGTTCACCGGGAAGGAAGACTTCGACGAAGGCATTGAAATCCTGAGGAAAACCTACGGCATTCCGCTGATCTGCCTGTCCATGGGGCCGGACGGAAGCCGTGCCTACTACAGGGATCTCAAGATCGACGTGCCGGCATTCCTGCAGGAAAAGACAATCGAGACGACCGGTGCGGGCGATACGTTCGGCGCATGCGTAATCGACGGGGTTCTGCGTTACGGATTGGATAACCTGGACGAAAAGAAACTGCGGGAGATTTTGACGTTCGCCAACGCGGCGGCGTCCATCGTGACGACCCGCAAAGGCGCTTTGGCCGTCATGCCGGAAAAAGAAGAAGTATTACGGTTCATCGAGGCTTCGGGCAGATCGTTATGAGCGTAAGAGATACCTGGGCGCCGGAGTTTTTGCGGAGGCTGGCCCATCGGGAAGATGAAATGAAATGGCTCTATATGGAGCTGTATAACAATCAGGAAGCCTACGATTATTTCGTGGGCATGTTGTACAGGGTTTATTCCGAAAGGGATGAGAAACTGAAACTCTGGGATCAATACCGCCACGAACAGGCTTCCGGATGGTACCGTTCCAACGACATGTTGGGAATGGTCATGTATGTGAACTGTTTCGCGGAAAATCTCCGCGGGGTCATGGATCATTTTGATTATCTGAAACAATGCGGGATCAAGTATCTTCATTTGATGCCGCCTTTGGCGTCGCCCAAGGGCAAGAGCGACGGCGGATACGCAGTCAGCGATTTCAAGAAAATCGAACCGGAACTCGGAACGATGGAAGATCTGCGCAAACTCGCGGCGATGTGCCATAAAGCCCGGATCTACGTGTGTCTGGATTTCGTGATGAACCACACCAGCGACGAACACGAATGGGCAATCAAGGCAAAGGAAGGCCAGAAGGAATACATGGACCGGTATTTCTTCTTTGATGACTGGAGCGTTCCGAACGAATTCGAGAAGACCGTACCGCAGGTATTCCCGACCACCGCGCCGGGGAACTTCAGCTGGTGCCCGGAAGTCAACAAGGTCGTCATGACAACGTTCTATCCGTACCAGTGGGATTTGAATTACGGCAACTGCGTGGTCTTCAACGATATGACCGAGAATATGTTATACCTGTGCAACCGCGGGGTGGATATCCTGCGGCTGGACGCGGTACCCTACATCTGGAAGGAATTAGGCACGAATTGCCGCAATCTTCCGAAAGTGCACACGCTGGTGCGCATTATGCGCTTAGCAAGTGAGATCGTATGCCCGGGAACATTATTGCTGGGAGAAGTCGTGATGGAACCGTCCAAGGTCGTACCGTATTTCGGAACGGTGGAAAAGCCGGAATGTCATCTGTTGTACAATGTGACGACGATGGCTTCGATGTGGCATACCGTGGCGACCAAGGATGTCAATCTTCTGAAACATCAGCTGGCCTCGGTCTTTGCGCTGCCGGGAGAATATACGTTCTTAAACTATCTGCGCTGCCATGACGATATCGGCTGGGGACTGGATTATGATTTCCTGGCCGGTTACGGAATGGAACAGGTGGCGCATAAGAAATTCCTCAACGACTATCTGACCGGAAAATACTACGGTTCGTATGCCCGCGGGGAATTGTACAACGACGATCCGAAACTGGGAGACGCGCGTTTATGCGGAACGACGGCGTCGCTTTGCGGAATCGAGGGTGCGCTAGAGAAAAACGATGCGGAAAAGCTCAGGGACGCGATCCGGTTTGACCGGATGTTACATGCGTTCTTGCTGACGCAAAGCGGCATCCCGGTGATTTATTCCGGAGACGAAGTGGGACAGCTGAACGACAACTCGTACCACGACGATCCGCTCAAACGGGAGGATTCCCGCTACATTCACCGCGGGAACTTCGTATGGGAAAAGACCGCGCATCTGGAGGATCCGAAGACGGTGGAAGGTGAGATCTACCAGTCGATCATGAAACTGGCGAAGATCCGGAAACAGTACACGGTATTCAACAGTAAAGCCGATGTCTGGCTGCTGGAACCCTACAACGACCACATTCTGGGCATCGGAAGATATTACGAGGGACAGAAACTTCTGGCGTTGTTCAACTTTGCGGAAGATGAGGAGATCGCCTGGATCTACGAAGACGAAACGTATACGGATCTTTGGACGATGAAACCGCGCAGCGCGCATGAAGTGCGGGTCCCGGGACATGACTTTGTATGGCTGTTCCGGGAATACGAAGGAGGATACAGCGATGAAACTGATCTTTCTGGATATTGACGGAACCTTGGTGGAACCCGGAACCAACGTACCGCCCCAAAGCGCGATGGACGCGATTCATAAAGCGCAGGAAGCCGGCAACAAAGTCTTTCTGTGTTCGGGACGGAATTATGATATGCTGAAACCGTTATTGAAGTACGGATTCGACGGGTACATCGCTTCGGCGGGCGGCTACATCGTCGCGGAGGATAAACTGCTGTACAGCGAACCGATGGATAAGCGGGAGTTCCGGGAGATTCTGGATCTTCTTCATCAAAACGGCGTGTTCTGCACGGTGGAAGCGAAAGACGCAACGTACGGAGATGAGAATCTGGCGGAAATCTTAGGAAACGCGGCGGCGGGGAATTCGGAAATCGAACGCTGGCGCAAAGCCCTGGCGGAAGAGCTCAACATCAAGCCTCTGAAGGAATTTGACGGGCGCCCGGTCTACAAGATCGTCATCATGTGCGAGACGATGGACCAGCTGGCGGAAGCGATCCGGCTTTACGGAGACCGGTATGAGTTCTGTGTGCAGGAAGTGTTCTCCCGCGGAGGCATCATCAACGGGGAACTGATCAACCGGAAATACGACAAGGGACGCGGCGTCTTGCGGGTCGCGGATTTCTACGGAGTAAGCGTCAGGAATACCGTGGGATTCGGGGATTCGATGAACGACGTCACGATGATCGATACGGTAGGTACCGGCGTCTGTATGGAAAACGGGAGCGCAGAGCTGAAGAAACACAGCGATACAGTGGTTCCCTCCGTGAAGGACGACGGATTATACAAAGGCTTTGAAATGCTGAAACTTATGTAAGAGAAAGGGGAAAGTTATGGCATTGGATTACAGGAAATGCGCTGAAGAGATCTTCAGCCATCTCGGCGGAAAAGACAACATCGCTTCGGCAGCGCATTGTGCTACAAGACTGCGTCTCGCAATTGTAGACAACAACAAAGTGGATGTGAAGGCACTGGAAAACGTCGACGGCGTCAAGGGCGTGTTCTCGTCCAACGGTCAGCTGCAGCTGATCATCGGGACCGGTACGGTCAACAAGGTATACGATGAATTCCTGGCGGTCACCGGATTGACGGCGGCTTCCAAGGAAGACGTCAAGGCAGCCGCAGCGGCACAGATGCCGATCTGGAAGAGATTGATCAAGTCGCTGGGCGACGTATTCGTACCGATCCTTCCGGCCATCGTCGCGTCCGGCTTAATGATGGGCGTCGTCGAAGCGTTAGGTAAAGCGATTCCGACCTTCGGCGCATCCGACTGGTTCGGATATCTCGATATGGTCGCCAACGCGGCGTTCGTATTCTTACCGGCCATCGTGGCGGTATCCGCGGCGAGAGTCTTCGGCGGCAACATCTTCTTAGGCGCGGTTATCGGCTTATTGATGATCCACCCGAACCTGATGAACGCCTGGAACGTAAGCACGGCGGAATCGATTCCGACCTGGAAATTATTATTCTTCAACGTCCCGCAGGTAGGGTA
>CACZNO010000157.1 GCA_902782505.1 uncultured Erysipelotrichaceae bacterium
CGCATGACGATGTTTTCGTGTTCCGCTCTGCCGAAGTCCCCGTTGGGCAGATTAAACCGTTCCCGGCAATATGCCAGCGCCTTGGTTCCGTCCAGGTGAATGTTTCCTTCGTAGAACACGCCGTCCCAGGTGTTCTTAGCGTTATTCGTGCTGAACGTATACGGATTGTAGATGTCGACACCGCCCAACGCGTCGATGATCCGCACAAATGCCGTAAAGTTGGTCATCGCATAGAACTCCACATTCACACCGGTGTAATTTGACAATGCCGCCATTGTGTTTCCGATACCCGAAACACCCATGTGGGTCAGCTTGTCCTTACGGTATCCGTACGCCGGGTTACCCATGTACGAGTCACGCGGGAACGATACGAGTACTGCCTGTTTGGTCTTGGGGTTGATTGTCGCAATCATGACAACGTCGGTTCTTCCGTGGGTGGAAATACCTCCGTACGTATCATTTCCGGCAATCAAAACACTGAACGCGTCCGACACCACTTCCACTTCCGGCGGCACCGGCTTTTCAACGATCTTGGTAAAGGTGTAAACCACCCGTGTGTTCTTTTTGAAATCCTCATATCCCTTGATATCGGAGACAATATCCTCATAGGTGGAATTCATGACGAGAACCTTGCCTTCTCCGTTCAAAAGTGCGTCATACGAATCCCAAAGGGAATTGTATTCCTTCGTTTTGAACGACTCGATTTCAAACAGTTCCGCAAGTTTTTCCATCGCAAAATTCTGGTTGTCCTTATCGATATCCTTCTGAACCAGGAACGTTTCTCCGAGATACGGAATCAGTTCCCGCACTTCCTCCGGATAATCTTCCGGATCATATTCTCTGGGTTCCTCCGCCGGGTATTCTTCTTCGGTCGTAATCACAACGGTTTCCGAACCGTTTTCAACCTGTTCTTCTCCGGTTTCTCCGCCGGTTTCTTCCCCGCTCTCTTCATCCGTCTTTTCTTCTTCCTTTTCATCGTAGATGTCCGGATGCGCTTCCAGATATTCATCCGTCAAAACGTAATAATTGATTGAAAGAGTATGCGAATCTTCGACATCCGTAAAAATCTTTTCAATCGTCGAACGTACATACGGAAGATATAATGATCCCGCGACCAGGCAAACGCACAAAAGAACGTTCACAATACCCGAAAGAATCTTGGTTGTTTTACCTAAATTGCGGGAATACACGACCCACCCGGTCAGCAATCCCAGCACCGCCAGCACCGTGATCAGAATCAACAGCCAGGTAGCCGGGAACATATCAAATGAACGGAAAACGATCGTAAACCAAATCGCGGACGCGACAAATAATATCCACGCGATGACGGCGAACGCGGACGATCTATTTCCAGAAGTGTTCTTCTTTTCCTTTGAAGACATAATAAAACCTCCAGTTAAAACTGCGCATTTATGTTATCACAATAATTCCCTGAAGTAAAATCGCACGTTATGCTTTCCGTTCCCGGAAGAACCGCCGGATATACAGCACGATTCCCCGCAGAATCAAAAACACGCAGAATAAGAAGATGAATCCCGCGATACCCGCAACGATATCATCGAACTCCATGACGCCGGTGCCGGTGATACGCTGTCCGATCTCAATCGCGAAGGTAATGACGATCATGACGGTCAGGGAATAAAACCCCGCGGCCATCACTAAAGCGTTTTTCTTCGCAAGCCACTTGAAAAGCGGATACACCATCAAAACCACCAGCATTCCCAGCACACCGATGATCAAAAAATGAAGTTGTTTATCATTCAGCGGAATCGCCGCGTTATCATTCCAGGTCAGCACTTTGTCGTGGATCTTCGAGAAAAACGTCACGATCCACCGCAAAATCTTCGTAAACATTCTAGGCTTCGTGTCCCTTCTTGCGGATGACCTCGATGACTTCATCCACGTACTTCTCGCAGATTTCATCCGAACCGGCTTCCACCATGACCCGGATCAAAGGTTCCGTGCCGCTTTCACGCACCAGAATACGCCCGTTATCTCCGAGTTTCGCCGCAACATCCTGTACGGCTTTCAGGACGTCCTCGTCATCCCGCGCGGCTTCCTTACTCTTGACTTTGATGTTTTTGAGGACCTGCGGATAAAATACGCACGGCGCCGCGAGTTCGGAAAGGCGTTTTTCCTTCGCCAGCATCACTTCCATGACCTTCAATGACGTCAAGATCCCGTCGCCGGTCGTGGCGTACTTGGTGAAGATAATGTGCCCGCTTTGTTCGCCGCCGATCCGGTGTCCGTTTTTCACCATGTTTTCGTAGACATACTTATCTCCGACACGCGTCTTTTCATACGCGATCCCCGCTTTATCGAAGGCTTTGTACAGCCCGAAATTCGACATGACTGTTGTCACGACGGTATTGTTGACGAGTTTTCCGCGTTCTTTCATGTATTTCGCGTAGAGATACATGATGTGATCCCCGGTGATGAGGTTTCCGCATTCATCGACCGCCAGACACCGGTCCGCGTCTCCGTCAAACGCGAATCCGACGTCCAGATGGTTTTCCAGCACAAATCTCTGTAAGCCTTCCATGTGCGTCGATCCGCAGTTCGTATTGATATTGAACCCGTCCGGTTCGGCGTTGATCACGTAGGTCTTCGCGCCTAATGCGTCGAACACGGCCTTCGCGATGGTCCAGGCCGAACCGTTGGCCGCATCTAGTCCCACGTTCATTCCCGCAAACGAGAACCGCGACAAGGAAATCAGATAACCGATGTACCGGTTCCGCCCGCTGACATAGTCTACGGTTTTCCCGATTTCTTCCCTTACGGCATACGGAAGCTCTTCCGTCTTGCCGTCGAGATATTCCTCGATTTTCGCGATGGTTTCCTCGTCCATCTTCTCGCCGTTTCCGTTGATCAGTTTGATGCCGTTGTCATAATACGGGTTATGCGACGCGCTGATCATGATGCCGCAGTCAAACCGGTCCGTGCGCGTGATATAGGAAACGCTCGGCGTCGTCGTTACGTGCATAATATACGCGTCCGCACCCGAAGCCGTTAATCCCGACACCAGCGCATACTCAAACATATACGAGGATCTCCGGGTATCTTTCCCGATGACCACCCGCGCCTTGTTTCCGGTTCTTTTGCCGTAATACCATCCCAGATATCTTCCGATCTTCACCGCGTGTTCAAACGTCAGATTGACGTTCGCTTCTCCGCGGAATCCGTCGGTTCCAAAATATTTGCCCATACAACTCTCCTATAAAGAAAACCGGCTCACAAGGCCGGTTTGTTATACTCCGTGAATCCTTGGATCTTACTTCAGGATCAGTTTGCCCCAGGAATCTGCCGGGACAATACCGATATAGATTTTACCACGGTTTATCACGAGTTCGTTGCCGTTTTCATCATAATAATGCGTGATATCGGTATCATTGCTGCCTTTTTTCCAGGTAATCTTCTGCGCATACCCGTTGGTCAGGTAATACCCTTCGCCGCTGTTGCCTACGATGTTGTAGATCATGTAGCCTTTGTTGTCGTATTCATGGAAGCTGCACTCATAGACGATGACGTTCTTGAAGCTCAATACCTGCGCGTCTTCCGCGTCCTTGTGCAGGATTCCGTAACAGTAATAATCGTAGGTCTTTGTTTCCGGATTGTATAATAACGTCGATTCGTTATGCGGGAACGGTAACTCCAGACGGTTCGCCTTGATTCCTTTTCCGTCCTTGTTCAGATCCAGCTCTGTTTCATAATCCGCAAACTGGAAGTGATCGCCTTCCTGTTTGTACTTGTTGTAGGTGCGGGAATACCCGGTATTCTTGAAGTTCCGGTCCAGATCCCCGGTCATGACATATTCCGTGAATTCCCAGGCTTTGCCGTTTTTCACCCGCGAGAACGTCGCGCTGAAGTGTTCCTTCGCGTAACCCTTGGCGAAGTATTCGTTGACATACCCCGGACCTCCGTCATGGCACTGCATGGCGTTCCATTCACCGGCCAGGATGATGTTGGTCGGACGGGAACTGCGGATGGAACCCATCTGGGTCACCTTTTCCCAATCCTTCACCAGGCAGAACAAGCGCGTGATTCTTCCGTTGTGGGTGCTGTTCATCATTTCATACACCAGATCGGATTCCGCGACGCCGTAGTGCGGATACGCAATCGTTTCGTTGTCGACCATGACCGCGATCGGGCGCTGATCCTTCAGCGCTTCGTCGATCGGAAGACCGTTGATTTCACTGAAATACATTCCTTCGGGCGGAACGTTCTTCAGGATTTCCTTGAACAATACGGTGATCACGAGATCTTCTTCCGCAACGACCTTGAACGTGCCGTCGGTCACTTCCGCCGGGTTTCCGTTGACAGCCGCGGAATCAAATTCATAATCTTCGTCCGCCTCAATCGTCACGGTGACTTCCGTACCCTTTTCCACTTCTTCCGCGGAAACCGTCACCTTGCCGTGCTGGGGCTCGGTCACGGAAATCTTCACCATCTCCACCGGCGGTTCCTTCGGTCCGCATGCGGTCAGGGTGATCATGCATACGGCTATTAACGCAATGAATAATCGTTTCATACTATTGTCTCCGTTCTGTTTCTTACATTATAGACCTTATATCCGTATATGCCAAACCTTCGAAGCTGTCGGCGACATTCTTGCACGTCAGTTTCCCGTCGTACGTGTTGATCGCGGAGTAGACCGCAGGGTTCTTTTCGCACGCGCCTTTGAGCCCGTATTTCGCAATCAGAAGCCCGTAACGCAGGGTTGCGCTTGTCAATGCGATCGTGGAAGTTCTCGGCACCGCCCCCGGCATATTTCCTACGCAGTAATGCACGATTCCGTCCACGATGTAGATCGGGTCGTCGTGCTTGGTCATGTGGGTCGTTTCCCCGCATCCGCCCTGGTCCACCGCGACATCCACGAACACCGAACCCGGACGCATTTCCTTCAGATATTCCTTCTTGAACAATTTCGGCGCGGCCTTTCCCGGAATCAATACCGACCCGATCACGAGATCCGCGTTTTTCACTGCGTTTTCAATATTTGCGTCATTGGATACCAGAGTCTGGATTCTCGATCCGAACAGGTTGTCCAGATATTCCAAGCGTTTCAGATTGATATCGATGATCGTGACGTTGGCGCCCATGCCGACTGCGATCTTGCAGGCGTTGGTCCCGACGGTTCCTCCGCCTAAAATGACCACGTTTGCCTTCGGCGTACCCGGCACACCCGCCAGTAACACCCCGGAGCCTCCGTATACTTTTTCAAGATACTTCGCGCCTTCCTGTACGCTGAGCCCTCCGGCGATCTGGCTCATCGTCACCTGCAACGGCATCGATCCGTCCTTCTCAAGCAGTGTTTCGTATGCGACGCCTTGAACCTTGCCTTCCAGTAACGCATCCGTCTGCGCACGGTCCGCGGCCAGATGCAGGTACGTAAACAGGATCAGTCCCTCATGGAAATACGGATATTCTTCTTCCAGCGGTTCTTTGACCTTCACCATCATTTCCGAACGGTCCCACACCTCCTTCGCGCTTTCCAGAAGGACAGCGCCGGCCTTGGCGTATTCTTCGTCCTTAAACCCGGACCCTGTTCCGGCTCCTTTTTCCACGTACACCGTATGTCCTTCACGGACATACGCCCTGACATTATCCGGAGTCAATCCGACACGAAATTCATTATTCTTGATTTCCTTAACCGTTCCTACGCGCATATTCTCCTCCTTGCGTAATGAATGCCGAATGATTATAACGATTCCACTTCTTCTGTCTTTATTGTACCGCACTTTTTTTCATAGAAAAAGAGAATCCCCCAGGATTCTCTTATTCCTCATGATTCTGAATTCCGAGAACGCGCTTGGCAAATTCTTTCGGTGATTCTCCCTCTTCCTCACCGTTAGCCGCCGGCATCTTTTCCGATACCGTGAATTTCGGCGCTTTCTGCATCGCGTCATGATAACGCCAGAGTTCCGAATAGCTCACAAACGGAATCGCCGTTGTAGCTTCCTTGGCGCCGGTGCGCATCTTCTTGATGTCGCCCTGGAACCTTCCGTTCAGAAGATTCCGGTCCTTCATGAAGTGTACGTACATGCACTTTTTCAGAAGATAACAGCGTACGATCGCGTCTTCGATAATCCCGCGGCGTTCTTCCGCCGTCTCCAGTTTCGCCTGCGCTTCGCGGAAAACACGCGCGCTTTCCGCCACGCACAATTCCTTCAGATGATCCATATATCCGAAATAAATCCGGTCGTACTGGCGCTGAATAAAGCCG
>CACZNO010000158.1 GCA_902782505.1 uncultured Erysipelotrichaceae bacterium
CGCGTTTTCCGTATTGATCGGTGCGGTATACGGGTATGGATTGAATTCCGGGAAAAGCGCTACCTGGTTACTGGGGGCGGCAATTCTTGGAACCTTTGCGTCGGAAATTACGACGACGTATATTTTTGCGGATTTCTTCGGTTATCCGGTCAGCACCCAGATCGAAGAGATCCGGGCGATGCTGGCGCAGATGCAGGTGGAATTACCGGGAGGATGGAATCTTCTGTATCTTCTTCTGGCCTTTGTGGTGATCACGGCGATCATGGAAGGGGTCATGATCCATCTTCTGACCGCTTTGATCATGAAACGCCTGAAGAAGAGCTTCCCGCAATACGCCGCGTCGCAGGACGCACGGATGCCCAAATGGCTGGCGGGATTGTCCATCCTCGTCATTGCGGCGTATTTTATCAGCGCGCAGATCAATCCGGAATCGGCCTGGACGGAAGGATTGCTGATTGCGTCACTGCCGTTATTCCTGATCGGGCTGTTTTTCGGGTATACGGTCGTCATCGTTTGGCTGAAAATGCGTGTGAATCCGCGGATGATCGCGTTGTTTGTGGTATTATTATTGTTAGGAGCGTTTGCGACGTTCCCTTTCATGGCAGGCATCGGTTATGCGGATGCGTTTGTTGATTTCAAAAAAGCCATGCGAACCGGGAGGAAAAAGTGAATCGGAAACTGGACTCATTGAAATACGGCGCGGCAGTACTCTTCCTTGCGGAAGCAATTTTGGCGCTGGTGATGGAATTCGGAATGAAGATGCGTTTTGCGACGATCATGCTGATCTGCGTCATCATCGACGCGGTATATGTCATGTTCATGGTTTTCACGTTCCAGAACGACGAAGAAAAGAAGGAACGCTCCATCCGTCAGTATGTCGATGAAACGACCGGCGACGCGGTGGAATTCGGCGATGTGGGGTTAGTGACGTTTGACGAGAATTTCGTGATCACGTGGATGAGCGACCTGTTTTCGAAGCGGGGCATCAACTACATCGGCGAAATGGTGACGGCGTTTATTCCGGAATTGCGGGAAGTATTCCAAAACGACGTGGACCAGGTGGTGGTTTCCTACGCGGACCGCAAATATCTGGTGCAGCGGAAGTCTTCGGGACAGGTGCTGTTCTTCAAGGACATTACGGAAAAGGATAAGCTCGAGGAAACGATCCGCAGTAACGCCCCGGTCATGGGCTTGATCAATCTGGACAACTATGCCGAAACGATTTCCTACGAAGACGAACAGAAGATCGCCTTGATCAACGCCAACGTCCGTCAAAGAGTCGGTGACTGGTGTCTGGAAAGAGGCATCGTAGCACGCCGGATCCGCAACGACCGGTTTATCGTGTTTACGGATATGGAACACTTCCGGATCGCGGAAGAAGACAAGTTCTCGATTCTGAACGAAGTGCGTACGCAGTCTGCCAAACTGGAAGTCGCGATTACCTTATCTATGGCGTTTGCGATGGGAACGGACGATTTGTGTGAACTCGACGCCATGGTCAATGACCTATTGGAACTCGCGCAGAACCGCGGCGGGGACCAGGCGGCGATCAAGGCTTACGGCGGAGAAGTCCGGTTTGTCGGAGGAACCGTGGAGTCCAGCGAAAAACGCAGCGGCGTCCGGATCCGCGTCATGGCGCAATCCATCCGCGGCATGATGGAACAAAGTGAGAAAGTATATGTTCTGGGACATAAGCTGGCGGATTTCGACTGCATGGGCGCGATGATCGGGGTCAGCCGGATCGCGTCGTATCTGGGCAAGGAAGTCCATATCGTCGCGTCGGGATTCCCGCTGGAAGAAAAACTGACCGCGGCGATGGAACGCTACAAAGACGTGCTGGAAAAAGCGCATTCGTTTATCGATGAAAAGAAAGCCATTGAAGATCTGACGGAAAAGACTCTGGTGGTCGTGGTGGACCATCATACGGCCGACCAGTGCGCAACGCCGGATATCTTAATTCACGCGAAGAAGATCCTGGTGATCGACCATCACCGCCGGCGCAAGGATGACAACATCCGCGCCAGCATGGTCTATCTGGAATCCTCCGCGTCCAGCGCGACCGAATTGGTCACGGAGTTACTGCAGTACCAGCCGCAGAAGGTGGAACTGTATCCGGAAGAGGCGAACATCATGTTCGCGGGCATGGTCGTGGATACGAACCATTTCCGCAGCCGCTGCGGATCGCGTTCGTTTGAAGCCGCGGGTGTTCTGCGCGAATGGGGCGCCAATCCCCGGGAAGTGGACGATCTTCTGAAGAATACCTTCAGCGAGTTTGCGTTACAGAACAAGATGCTGGCCTTCAGCCAGATCATCTACGACAAGTACATCCTGGTTCCGATCATGGAAAAGGAAACCTATACCCGGGCGCAGATTTCTTCGGTGGCGGACTTCTTGCTGTCGATTCAGGGCGTGAAGGCGAGCTTTGTCATCGCCTATATCGAAGAGGGCACAGTCGCCGTATCCGCGCGCAGTTCGGGAGAAGTCAACGTGCAGGTCATGATGGAAAAGATGAACGGCGGCGGGCATTTCTCAGGCGCTGCGTTACAGAGAACCAATACAACCGTGGAACAGATCACGGGAGAATTAGTGGATGTGATCCACGCGTATGAAGAAGAGGAGGGAAACGCCAATGAAGGTAATTCTGTTGGCTGATGTGAAGAACGTCGGCAAGAAAGGTGAAATCGTTGAAGTAGCGAACGGCTACGCGAACAACTTCCTGATTCGGAACAGAAAAGCGGTTGCCTACTCCAAAGGCAGCATGAATGTATTGCAAAGACAGAAAGACGACGCCGCAAAGGCGGAAGAAAAGGCTGTCGCGGAAGCGACGGAATTGAAGAAGACCCTCGAGGAACTGGTTTTGACGTTCCCGATGAAGGTCGGCAAGGAAGGCAAGACCTTCGGCAGCGTCTCCACCAAGGCGATGACGGAGGCTTTGGCGAAACAGTACGGGATCACCGTGGACAAGAAGAAATTCGTGGATACGGCGAACCTGGATGAAACAGGACTGCATAAGGTGCGCGTTGAACTGCACAAAGGAGTTATCGCGGAACTGAACGTCCGTTTAACGGAAGAATAGAGGAAACGAAACGATGGCTTCCAATGAAATGCCGGCGAGCGTGCCGGCGGAACAAGCTCTTTTAGGCTTGATGATTCACTATCCCAACACCGTTTCGGAGGCGACCGAACAGGGCCTGCGTCCGGAAGATTTTTTCGATGCGTCGCATCGCCGGATCTTCCAGGCTGTTACGGAACTGGTGAGGGAAAAGAAAGTGGCGGATCTCTCCACCCTTTCCGGACGTTTGTCCGATAAGGGCGATCTGGAAAGAGTCGGGGGAACCGCGTATCTGATGACCCTTTACGACCTGGGGGATTCCGAGGTGAAGGCGATTCAGTATATTACGACCATTCAGAAGAAGTCGCTTCTGCGTCAATTGATCGAGGAAGCGAATCATATTCAGGAACTGTGCCGCGACCGCTCCTACGCGGAAGACGAAGTGCTTGATGAAGCGCGAAGCCGGATCGTACGGATCGCGGATTCCCGCAGCGGAAACGAATTCGTCCAGTCCAGCACTCTGGCGCCGGAAGTCGTGGACTATATCAGCTCCCTGAAATCCACCCGGAAAAACATCGGTGTCCGCACCGGATTATATAAACTGGACCGCAATACCGGCGGGTTCCAGCGCGGCGATCTGATTATTCTGGCCGCGCGTACTTCCGTAGGGAAGACGATGTTCTCGACGAATATCGCCACGTATGCGGCCGTGCACGAACGCAAAAACGTCGCGCTGTTTACGCTGGAAATGCCGGCGCGGCAGATCATGACGCGAATGCTTTCAATTGACGCGGAGATCCCGTCCGAAGAATTGCGGACCGGTGAACTGACCGCGGATCATGCCAATGCGCTGATGGAATCCTGCAACCGCTTGGCGGCCGCCGGAATCTCGATCGATGATTCCTCCAGCATCAAAGTCGGGGAAATTCTTTCCAAGTGCAAGAAACTCCGCTCCGACCTCGAAGGCAGAGGCCGTACGCTGGATCTGATCATCATCGACTACCTCCAGCTTGTTTCCGCATCGAAAGACCGTGACAACCGCCAACAGGACGTCTCGGAAATTTCCCGCGGCATGAAAGAGCTGGCCCGTACGATCGACTGTCCGGTAATCGCCCTTTCCCAGCTTTCGCGTGAAAGCGCCAAGCGTCAGGGCGCACCGTCCTTGACCGATCTGCGTGAATCAGGGGCGATCGAACAGGACGCGGACATGGTCATTTTCTTACACAACACCGACGAAAACGTCGAAGAGAAGATCGACCGCAACGTCAAGCTGACGGTCGCGAAAAACCGTAACGGTTCCTTGATGAACATGGATCTGAAGTTCAACACGACCTGCGGTATTTTCAAAGAAGTAACGGATATGTATGAGGAGGCGTAATGGATAACAACGAAAAAGAAAAGAAAACAGCGGGTTCTTCGGGAACGAAGCGCTGGATCCTGATCGCCGCGGCGATCGTATTATCGGTCGCGATGGCGTACTTTTTACCGATCGTACGCGCGAAAAACTATGTTTCCGCCGCTTTGCCGGTAGACGCGGGAAGCGAAAAAACCTTGATCAACCAGAAAGTATCCGGTGTGTTAACGACGCCGGAAACCGTGACGAAGATTTATTTGCGCGGCTCCCTGATCGGCATTCTGCACGATGATTCCCTTCTTTCGGAAACCCTGGAATCCGTATATGAGAGACAATATGCGGAAAAATTCCCGGATTCGGCGATCGGACTTGGGGAAGACGTGTATGTGGTCGAACAGATGACCTATTACGATTATGAAAACATCGATGAACAGCTGATGAATTATCTGGCGGACAATTCCCTGTTCAGCGTCAAGGCGCACAAGATCTCCTTCTCCAACGGAGCGGTGATCTATGTGAAAGATCTGGATATGTTCCAGAAAGTCCGCGAACAGTTCATTCTGAACTTCGTGGATGAAAACACGTACCGTACCTTACAGAACCATCAGGCGGTGACTCCGTTAAACACCTATGGCGAACAGGATATCGACCTGAAAGTCCGTGAGACGATGAGCGTTTCGGAAGGCCTCGCGCCGGAAGAAAAGATCCTGACGACGGAAGAAGAAATCCTGAAATTCTTCTCGTACGGATACGATACGATTGAAAAAGAGTATTACACGACAGTCGTCGGCGATACGGTCGCGGGCGTTGTGGCGCAGGTCGGAGACAACCTGTCCGCAAGACAGCTGATTACCCTGAATCCGGAAGTGTTGATTTCGGAGGACCAGCTGATCGCCCCGGGCACCAAGCTGAATATTACGTATTTCCAGTCGCCGATCAGCGTCGAAGTCACCAAGGAACGTCTGGCGGAAGAGCTGGTATACCCGGAAGCCACCAAGACCGTATACGACAACACGCGGTATGTCGGCGACCGGGTGGTCGAAACCGAAGAAGTCATCGGCAAGAAGAACATCCGCTACCACGACACCTATGTCAACGGAATCCTTACCGGCGGCGAGATCGTTTCCGAAGTCATGACGGTACAGCCCGTACAGCGCGTCGTACGCGTCGGGACAAAGACCTACGGAGGCGGGCCGATCGATGAATACATCACCGGACAGGGAAGCTTCTGGTGGCCGGTCAAGAACCCGATCGTTTCCTGTAACTGGGGTTGTTATCCGGGCCATATCGGCGTCGATATTCAGGACCGCTACAACAACTGGGGTCATGTGTATGCCTCGGACGGAGGTACGGTCGTCGTCAACAACTACACCTCCATCAACGGATATTATTACGTCATTGACCATCACAACGGCTACTTCACGTATTACGGTCATATGCGTACGCCGGGATGGTACGCGGTCGGCACGGAAGTGGAACAGGGACAGGCCATCGGCGATATCGGGATGACCGGAAGAGCTACCGGACCGCATGTTCACTTCATGATATCGATCGGAGGTATCCCGTTCTACGGCGGGAAGATCGTAAACGCGTGCCCGTATCTGCCGGGGTGCTAGAATGCGCTTTTACGTATTCGCCAGCGGCTCCAAGGGCAATTGTACGGTGATCCGGTATAAGAGTACCTGTCTGATGATCGACTGCGGCATTACGCAGCGTTCCTTAAAGGAAAACCTTTCGAAATACGGAATGTCCCCGGAGGATATCACCGCCTGTGTTTTCACGCATTCCCATTCGGATCACATCAAGGGCGTGAAAGGATTGCGCGGGATCCCGTTATACGCACCGTTTGAAATCCGCGAACGTCCCGATGAACGGGATGTGGTTCCCTACGAGGAATTCCGGATCGGGGATCTGCGTATCCTGCCGGTGAAACTGTCGCATGACGCGCCGGAAACCGTCGGCTATATCGTTACGGGGGATGAAAGACTCGTTATGATCACCGATACGGGATATGTGTCGGAACGCAATTTCCGATTGATCCAGAACGCGGAGTATTATATTTTTGAAGCCAACCACGATGTGGAGATGCTGATGCGGACCAACCGTCCGGCAGTATTAAAAGCCCGCATCATCTCGGATTACGGCCACATGAACAACGAGGACACCGGGGTGATTCTCTCGGGCGTCATCGGCTCCAATACGCGCGAAATCGTATTGGCGCATCTTTCCGAAGAAGCCAACGATCCGAAACTTGCGCTGGATACCGTCCGGGATATAATCACGGGAAACGGGATCTCCTTAATGAATATAAAACTTCGTGCGGCAAGCCAGTGGGAATCCATGGAAGGCGGGAATTTATGATCCGGATCATCGCGGTAGGCAAAATCAAGGAAAAATCCCTGCGGGAACTGATCGCGGAATACACCAAGCGCATCAGCGGGTATGACCGGATCGAGATCCTTGAAACAGACGAAGAAAAGATCCCCGCGTCCAATTCCGAAGCGGAAAACGGAAAAGCCATGGAGACCGAAGGAAAACGCCTTTTGGAAAAAGTGAAACCCGGCGATTACATGGTGCTGCTGGATCTGGCAGGAGAGATGACCGACTCGGTGAAACTCTCGGAAAAAATCGAAAAGATCCGCACCTACGAGTCCGGCACGATCGACTTTGTGATCGGAGGGAGCCTCGGCACGTCGAAAGAAGTAAAGAAGCGGGCGAACTGGAAATGGAAACTGTCCGACCTGACGTTTCCGCACCAGCTTGCACGGTTAGTCGTTCTTGAACAGATTTATCGCAGTTTCAAAATCCAGCACAACGAGCCGTATCACAAGTAAAGCGGTTTCGTTTATAATAGTAATGAGGAGGCATGGAGTATGGATGGAAGAGTAAATGTCCAGGTAATCAGTGTACGTGACCGCAAGGGCATCCTGCACGCAGTCTGTGCCGGCGCGAATCAGCCGCAGGAAAAAAGACCTTTGGCAATCGCGGTTCCGGTCGAAGATGAAACGGGAAACGTCGTACCGTTTTCCGGAATGATTTCCTTTGAAAAAGGCAGAGAGACCGCGGTATCTTTAGCGCGGCTGGTGTCGATGATCATTCCTTCCTACAAGCCGGATATCCGGGTAGGAAACGTCGGAGGGAATACCTGTGTGATCCTGGTATCATCTCCCGGGGACAACCGTCCCTATTATTGCCCGGCCGATCCGGATGATTCGGATTCCCTGATCCTCGTCTATACTCTCTCCGATGACGATCTGAAAGAGCCCGAACCGGTCGCGGAACCGGAACCTGAATCGGAGCCTGAACCGGAGCCGGAAGAAAACCCGGTCGATATCGCACTGGACCAGAAAGATCCGGAAGATCATCACGACGACGAACTGGAACCGGTGAAAGAACCCGAAGAAAAGCCGGAAGAAGTCATTGAACAGCTCTTTGAACCGGAAGAGGAATACAAGGAGCCCGAACCGGAACTGATTCCGGAACCTGAACCGGAACCTGCGCCGGAAATTGAACCGGAACCGGTTGCGGAGCCGGAAGAAAAGCCGTATGTTCCGTCGGAAATGTTCTTTGATATTGACGATGACGAAGAATTCCCTTTTGAGAGCCCGGCGCCGGAACGCACCATCGATCAGACTGAACCGGAGCCGGAACCGGAAATAATCGCGGAAGAGCCCGCGAAAACCGTCACGGAAATCGTGGAAGAAACCGCTGAAACCGTAAAGGAAATCGCGGAAGATTTGACCGAAACACAGCCGGAAGAGGAATTTGAAGTTCCGGAAGAGGATGATTCGGAAACGCTGCGTTTATTGGACGGCGC
>CACZNO010000159.1 GCA_902782505.1 uncultured Erysipelotrichaceae bacterium
AGGCCTCTTCCCTCGACTTCATTGACGATGAAAAGATCGACCAGTTCCAGCGGATAAGTAAAGACCTTGGCATCCATCGGCGCGGTGTTGAACACGATTTTCATGCCGATTTCGTGTGCTTTCTTCATGATGTACGCCATCGATGAGATTTCATTCTGCAGCAGTAACACGTCTCCCTTTTCAAAATGGGACAGCACTTCATCCGCCAGTTTCTCATCGATTTCCTGGTTGGCTCCGCCGAACAGAATGATACAGTTTTCCCCCTTGCAGGTCTGAATGATCGCATGTCCGGTCACCGTCGCGTCATCCTTCACCAGATAATCCGTCTTTACGCCGTATTGACGCAGATAGTCAATAAAGGGCTGTCCGTCCTTGCCGACTTTTCCCGCATGATAAACTTCTTCGCCCGCCTTGGCTAACGCGATGGACTGGTTCAGTCCTTTTCCGCCGAAGTTTTCCATGTAGCCGACGGAAGCCAGCGTCTCCTTGGGCTCCACAAAATGTTCCATGGCGTAGACCTTGTCAAAATTCAGAGAACCGAAATTACAGACTTTCATAATGATTCCTCGTTCTTTCCTGGATTTATTATAACATTTCCGCAGTTCGTTGGTTTATAGTGCTATAATTTTGCGTAAGCGAGGTTTTTGCATGAACGAATTTACAAAGAATATGTGTACTTTTCTGGAAAAATCCCCGACGCCGTACCAGGCTGTCGCGCAGATGCGGGTTCTTCTGGAAAAAGCCGGCTTCGAGGAAATTTATGAAGCCAGCCCCTGGAAACTGGTTCCCGGGAAAAAGTACTATGTGACCCGCAACGGTTCTACCCTGGCGGCTTTCACATTACCCGAAAACGGTTACTGCGGTTTTATGATCGGTGCGTCGCATACCGATTCCCCGTCTTTCAAAATCAAACCCCATCCGGAAATCGAACAGGAAGGCATGATCAAGCTGAACGTGGAGAAATACGGAAGTCCGTTATACGCTCCCTGGTTTGACCGTCCGCTGTCCGTCGCCGGAAGACTCATGGTACAGGACGAAAATACGATCCGGGATATTCCGGTCATGATCGATGAAGATCTCTGTATTATTCCGCATCTGGCGATCCACATGGAACGCGAAGCCAACCTGAATCACGAATACAACGTGCAGACGGAATTGTTGCCGATCATCGGTCCCTCGGGTACCAAAGGATACCTGAAGAAACGCGTAGCGAAGGAAGCCGGCGTGGATCCCGATTCCATCATCGGCTCGGATCTCTTCCTTTATCCGCGCATGGCGCCAAGCGTTTGGGGACCGCACAAGGAATTCATTTCCGCCCATAAACTGGACGATTTACAGTGCGCCTACGGAAGCCTTCTGGGGTTCTTAAAGTCTTCCAACGATTCGTCGGTGCCGGTGTACGTATCTTTTGACAACGAAGAAGTCGGATCCCTGACCAAACAGGGAGCGGATTCTTCCTTCTTAAGCGACGTGCTCGAACGGATTTCCTACGCTTGCGGAAAAACGCCGGATGAACATAAGGCAGCCCTGAACAATTCCTTCATCGTTTCCACGGATAACGCGCACGCGGCGCATCCCAACTATCCGGAAAAGTCGGATCCCACCAACCGTCCGGTCATCGGGAAAGGCATTGTGCTCAAATACAACGCAAACCAGAAATACACGACGGACGCGATCTCGGAAGCCTTCTTCCGCAAGATCTTGAAAGACTGCGGGTTGTCTTCCCAGGTCTTCGTCAACCGTTCCGATATGCGCGGCGGAAGCACCTTGGGCAATCTTCTGAACGCCCATGTACCCTGCCCGACCATCGACATCGGCTTACCGCAGTGGGCGATGCACTCCTGTTATGAAACCGCGGGAATCAAGGACACGGAAGACATGGTCAAAGCCATGAACGCGTTCTTCTCCTCCACGCTGAAAGATAACGCGCACACCTTCGTATTGCGAAACACAACAGATAGAAACGGAGAAACAAAATGAACTTATCCAAGTATGTAGACATCACTCCTGAAATCAAGCATGCCTTAGAAAACCATCTCCCGGTTGTCGC
>CACZNO010000160.1 GCA_902782505.1 uncultured Erysipelotrichaceae bacterium
GTCGCCGCAACCAGTTTTCCTTCTTTGCGCATGCCCCAGTACCGGTGTTCCCAGCCGGTATAGCTTTTGACTTCCGCCCATGCGGAGGTCTGATGGTAGGTCGTTAACGGGTGATGACGGGAAAATTCGTCAAACTCCCGCGCAGTTAATTCTTCCAGCATAGTTACTCCTTCCACGGACGCAGCATCCTGTACAGCTTATATTCGAGCGGTTTTAGCGGCAGATAGAAATCGCCGACGTTTTCCTCCACGGCCCCGCCGTATCCCTTCTTGTACTGGAACACGCCGTAATCTTCCGCATCTTTGGAAAAATCTCCCGACAATCCGTAGAAGTTGTAGCGGTTGATTTTTTGACGGATGGCTTGGTTCATTGTATACCAGCGCAACGCGTTGGCGCCGTCAAAGATGGAAAACGCCCGGTTGGAACCCGAGGACAATGATGTGATCTCGTACGGATATACCATGAACACCCCAGTCGAAAGTGGAATCTCGTTTCCGCATTCTTCCGCGAATTTCGCCAGTTCCCTGCGGTATTTTTCGTTGGCTGTCACTTCTTTCAGGATGTCGTTTTCCTGGGCTTCCAGGTTTTTATATTCCGGATGCGCGGCTCTTTTCGCGCGCAGTTTCTCCAGCTTCGCGTCAATTTCCTTCTGTTCCTTTTCCAGAAGACCCATCGTATGATCCGCGTCAAGATACGCCAGCAAGAACTCCGCGTGCTCCCCGTAACAGTCGTACAGGTTTTCATAATACGAACGGTCTCTGGCGACGTCCTCAAAGTTCTTTTCCTTCGCGGTCATCTCTTCCATCTCCATGAACACATCCAGTTCTTCGCGGGTCAGTTTTTTCACTTTCACGCCGTATTTCTGCCCTTTCACGATATGATTGCGGGTACGCTTGTTGAAGTGCTTGATCAGCTTGTCCGCGTTCCAGTCAAAATCGTTCATGTACAGGGAGTATTCCCAGCGCACTTCGGTTCCGTCCGGTACACCGGTCGTAAATCCGCGGTGAATAAAACCGAGTTCTTCCAGATTCCGGATGATCCAGGTGTTGTCAAATCCGCCTTCGACAAGATTTCCGTCGTTATCACGTTCCCTTACCAGAAGATGCGGTGATAACTGCAGCCATACCGAGCCGTTTTTCTTAAGGTGTTTTTTCAGTTCCGCGGTAAAGAACTTCAGGGTCTCCCGGTCGGAATAATCCGCGAGGTAACCTCTTTGCGCCACCGTATACCGGACTTTTCCGCCAAGATGCGCCAGGAACGCTGCGGCAAGAATTTCTTCCCGGTCGTTTTTCACCCCGACCAGTTCCGTTTCAATCCCCGCACGGCGCCGCATTTCACGCGCTTCCAGAGAATTTAAAAAATTCGCACAGGGACTTGTCTCCTGAAAACTCCTGTATTCCTGTTCCGTTAATTCGCAAAATCGCATGAAAAACGCCTCCGGTCCGGTATTATTATAGTCAAATCCCTTCATAAACTCAATGAAGCCAAAGGCCAAAGGCTTGTTATAATAGGAGAAGAAAGGCGCCGCAAAGGACATGTACGATTTGATTCCCGTAAAAATTCTGGTGACCGCGTTTGAACCGTTCGGTAAGGAAACGCGGAATTCCTCGCTGGAAACATTAAGAAATCTGCCAAAGATCCCCGGTATGGAAATCACGAAACTGGAAGTTCCGGTTGTTTTCGGTACGGCTGAACAAACCGTTCTCGAAAAACTGCACGCCGGTTTCTACGACGCGGTGATGATGCTGGGAGAAGCCGGAGGACGCAGCGCGATCACACCGGAACTCAAGGCGGTCAATCTTGATGACGCGCGGATCCCGGACAACGCCGGAAACCAACCGCGTGCAGCGAAGATCCGAATCGACGGAGAGGACTCCCTGCCGTCGAACTATCCGCTGATGGAAATGGTTTTACAGATGACGCGCTCCGGGATTCCTGCACGGGTATCTGCGGATGCCGGAAAATTCGTCTGCAATCACCTTCTGTATCAGGTTTTATACGATCTGCGTGCGCATAATTCTCCCGTCAAAGCCGGGTTTATTCATCTTCCGTATCTCGATATCCAGGGACACGAAGACCTTCCTTCTCTTTCTCTGGATGACGCGGTGAAAGGGATTACGACCTGTCTACAGGTCCTCGCACGCACAGTCGAACGTCCTTCGGATCCCCGGGCATTGACCATCCGTCCGATTGCGGTGATTCATACCGACTTTCCGTCCAAATTCGGGATCCCCAAACAATCCGGCATGGTGGAAGAACTGACCGGAACCATCGTCTTTGAGAAGGAATACCGGGATCTGGCGGCTTTCCGCGGATTACAATCCGGGTTTACCCATCTCTGGCTGATCTGGGGATTCTCGGAAAACGAGCCCGGCAAGTGGAGTCCGACGGTTCGCCCTCCGCGCTTAGGCGGCAATGAGCGCATGGGAGTTTTCGCCACGAGATCTCCTTTCCGTCCCAATCCGCTTGGGTTATCCGCGGTGAAACTGATCCGTTTACGCAATACGGCAGACTTTGGACCGGTCATTGACGTCGCAGGCGCGGATCTCATGGACAATACGCCGATCTATGACATCAAACCCTACATTGTTTACGCCGACAGCATTCCCGAAGCGAAGTCCGGATTTGCGACTTCGCGCGCCGAAACCCTGGAAGTTGTTTTCCCCAAAGAACTTCGCGGCATTTTACCGGCAGACAAGGAAAAAGCGCTGACCGGCGTCCTTGCGGAAGACCCGAGACCGCATTATCAGCACGATCCAAAGCGGGTTTACGGTTTCCCGTTTGCGGGACATGAAATTCATTTCCGCGCAGAAGAAGACCGCATCATCCTGACCGGAATCGAACGCATCAAGGAGGAATAGTCTATGAAGCTGATCGCCGATTTACACACCCATACCATTGTTTCCGGGCACGCTTACGGAACCATCCGCGAAAACACCGCGGCGGCGAAAGAAGCGGGATTATCCATTCTGGGTATTACGGAGCACGGTCCGAGGATCCCCGGCGCGCCGGATCCGATTTATTTCCGCAACATGGGCAACGTACCGCGGTACATCTACGGAGTCATGGTTCTTATGGGATGCGAACTCAACATCCTCAACGACGGCACGGTCGATCTGGAGCCCAACACCCTTTCCCGCATCGACTACGGAATCGCGGGAATTCACAGGCTGTGTTACAAGGATGAAGGAAAAGAGAAAAACACCGAGAATGTGATCTCGGCGATGAAATACGGCAAAGTCAAGCTGATTTCCCATCCGGATGACGATCATACCCCGCTGGATTATGACCGCTTAACGGACGGCGCCAAAGAATACGGCACCGCCCTGGAAGTCAACAATTCTTCTTTCCGCAAGCCCCAGTTCCGTTTGAACTGCGTGGAAAACTACCGGACAATGTTACGGTATTGCAAGGAAAAACACGTTCCGGTCATCATCAATTCCGACGCGCACGATCCTTCCCAGGTCGGAACCCAAAGTCTGGCGCTGGCGTTTGCCGAAGAATGCGGAATGCCGGAAGAACTGATCCTGAACACCGATGCCCAAAGGATTCTCGACTTTTTGAACATAACCGATAAACGGTGAATCCTCTGATTCACCGTTTTATTCATTGATCCGGTAGGTGCGGATAAACTGTTTGGGATCCGCGCCTTCTTTTATGTAGTTTTGAAGAATTACCGCGCAGGCGTGAGAATCGCTGGAAGCTATGTGATGTTCCAGAGGAATGCCGTAATAATCGCTCAGCACATTCAGCTTATGGCTCATCCCGGGAAGCACCTGTCTTCCCATCTGCACCGTGCAGAGATACCGGGCGTATTTCTTCCAGGGAATTTCATAGTGTTTCAGGCACCTTCGCAAAACGCCCAAATCAAATACTGCGTTATGCGCCACCAGAATACCGTTGGACATCATAGGTTCAATCTTTTCCCAGATATCCGGGAACGTCGGCGCATCCTGCACAGCTGCCGGATGAATACCGGTCAACGAAATGTTGAAGGTATCGAAAAAGGTTTCCGGATTCACCAGAGTATAGTACTCTTCCGTAATCTCTCCCTCTTCCATCACCGTAATCCCGACAGCGCTCATGCGGTCATTGAAACGGTTGGGGGTTTCCACGTCAAACACAACAAACCGGTACATCCGAACACCTCCGTACAGGAAACATTATATCCCCGCAAGGACGAATAAGAAACCGGTCCCGCAAGACAGTTACGGATCTTTTCCGCTTAAGTCCGGACAACAAAAAACCGAACCGGACCGGCTCGGAATAATTGCGAATGGTGCGGATGACGAGACTTGAACTCGTACGACATTGCTGCCACTACCCCCTCAAAGTAGCGTGTCTACCAATTTCACCACATCCGCAGGCAACAAATATAATATCAAAAACGAAATGATTGCACAACACTTTTATTTACTTCTGAACAAAGCCGCGGTGAAGAAAAAAACACCTCCGCTGTACCGGAAGTGTTATTTTAAGGGGATAATTTCAAGGGAGGAAAACTCTGAAATCTGTCTTTCGACAATTATGTTATACAGGATGATTCTGAAGTTTCTGTGAACAGCGCATGAATTCTCCCTGAATCTGTTTTTTTCTTGCGCGGCGCAGGGAAATTCATTAAAATATACCTGCGCAATGCGGGAATGGTGAAATTGGTATACACGGCAGCCTTAGAAGCTGTTGGCTCCGCCTTGGGGGTTCGAGTCCCCCTTCCCGCACCATTTTTTTATTTTGCCGAAGTCCCAAAGATGTCCGGCAGAAATCGGCGGCATCCGAACCATAAACCCGCCAGAATCATCATGAATACGCCCGCTGAAGGACGGTTGAATCCAAGTCCGGTCGGTACGGCGGCCTGACGGGTATTCACAAACTCCGCCGTAACATCTTCTTCTCCCAGAATTCCCGCCGCGGATTCCGGCACCGTTACGGTATATCCCTGATTCGAAGAATCCTCTTCCGTGATTTCGTATTGTGTACCGTGCCGAATGTCCTGAAATACGATTTCTTCCCCGTCAGCGAGCTCAAATGTCACGATCCCGTCCCGCACCTCCATTTCTCCCGCGGAAGTCTGCACACTGCCTTCAAACGGTGTGTTTTCTTTACTGAGGCGGAGAGTAAACCGGAAATGTTTGGACCGGCTGGCGAGATTTCCCGCTACGCGTTTTCGCACCGTAATGTCGGAAACCGGCGGTACATAAGTATTTTCCAGAAACGCTTTATCATCGGCTACATGAAGCGGATTTTCGCTCGAATGATTCGCTGTGTAGTATTCCGGTACGTTTTCCCAAACTTTGATTTCTTCCGCATTCATCGGCACATAGAACACCGCCTTCCATTCATCCTCCCCCGTGATTTCCCAATCGTTCACGGTTACGTTTTTTTCTTCCGGACAATTGTACGTACCCCGCACCGTCAGGTGATCCGGACGCACTTCGGCGGTATCATTCCGCCATTTTTTCGTCAGAACAATTTCCCGCATATTCCGGTAGAGTTTCGGCGATCCGATCCGGATCACGCCGCCCGGAGACTCCGCGAAAGCTTCGCCTTCGTTCGTATCGTCAAAGAATCCGTTTGCGTCTTTGAAGATCTGCGGATTGTTTTTCAAACGCACCTGCAGCAGCACTTCCACGACTTCTCCGGCGGTGATTCCGTTTACGACAAAGCGTACGGTCTGTCCGTCCGTCGAACAGTGCGACACCTTTTCGACCGGTTCCAGATTTTTATCACGCACCAGGCACTCTGCGGACACGATTTCAAAGCGGGCGTCCACGGTGTCTTCCAGGGTCACCGGGAAATCATCGTAACGGATATTCTGCATACCGAAGGTCGTACCGTAGTTGTAGATCATCTGTCCCTCCGGCAGAAATTCTGCGTACGATTTCTTCTGTCCGCTGAAGATATACTCCTGTAATTCTTCGTTATGGTCCATGAAATAAGCCGGTGCGATTGCCGCGACGGACGCGTAGGCAAACTGCCGTTTCAGGTTTTCAGTAATACCGCGCTGCAGATCGGAAGACTGCAATGACGTGTTTACTGTGAGATACTCCGGCGACAGGGAAACATAGTATTTCCCCTCACGCTGGTATTCCGCAAGTTTTTCCAGCATTTCCGGATTGACACATAATCCCGTCAAGTCCCGCACATCCAGTTCTTCCATACTTTTTCCATACAATACTTCCGCAAGATAGCCCAGTTCATAACTGTAATCCGTATCCTGAAAAGCACGGGA
>CACZNO010000161.1 GCA_902782505.1 uncultured Erysipelotrichaceae bacterium
CCGTCGATGAAGACCGCTTCGGGGTCCGTGCCCGCGATCAACGGCGATTCCGCGAAAATGACGATATCCGCGTCCTTGCCGGGTTCCAGGGATCCTACACGGTCCGCGACGCCTAAATGTTTCGCCGGGTTGATCGTAATGGCCTTGAACGCTTCAAACGGATCCATGCCGCCCTTGATCGCCAACGCTGCGCATAACGGAAGGTGCTGCTGGGAAATCACCGGCGCGTCCGTAATGATCGATACCTGACAGCCCTTCGCGGCCAGGATGCCCGGGGTCTTCCAGGTCTTGTTCTGCAATTCGAATTTCGACGCATGCGTGAAAGTCGGTCCGACCGCGCACGGATAGTTTTCCTTCGCCAGAATATCCGCGATCAAGTGTCCTTCGGTCACGTGTTCCAGCGTCAGTTTGACGTTGAATTCCTTGGCGATGCGGATCGCGGTCAGAATATCGTTGGCCTGATGCGCGTGCGCTTTCAGAGGAATCTCCCGTTTCAACACCGGAATCAGGGCTTCCAGTTTCATATCAAACGCCGGCATTTTCGACAAATCGTCTCCGGCGAGTTCCTTTTTCGCCATGTATTCCTTCGCCTTGAATAACGCGTTACGCAGGATCGCCGCGTTGGTCATACGGGCGGAAATGCCTTTGTCCCTGTAACAGCGTTTGGGATTTTCGCCGAATGCGCATTTCATCGCGACCGGATTGCGTAAAATCATTTCGTCGACGCTGATGCCGGCGGTCTTGACCGCAAAGAATGTGCCGCCTAACACGTTCGCGCTTCCCGGACCGGTTCCGACCGTTGTCACACCGGATTTCCGCGCAAACACCACCGTCATATCCATCGGATTAAAGCTGTCGATCCCGCGCAGTTCGGGCATGCAGGGATTGTTCATTTCATTGAAGTCCGCGCCTTCATAGCCGATGCCGTATCCGTCTAATCCCAGATGGCTGTGCGCGTCCACAAATCCCGGATAAACGCCCTTTCCTTCCGCGTCATATACTTCTTCGCCTTCTTCCGGCAAAATGGTCTCCGCGATCATCTGAATCTTTCCGTTGACGACCAGAATATCTCCTTTATACGGGTCTTTGTGCACCGCGTCATGAATCATACCGTTTTGAATAATCATATTGCATCCTCCGCTTTTTCCTATTATACACACACCGCGAGATAAAAAGGAATTTTGCGTGAGGTTTGGTATAATGAATTGCGGAGGCGCATCATGAATCATCTCAAATACTCCAAACTGGAAAAATCGCTTCCCGCGCACACGTATGCCGCAAAGATTCCGGCGGAAGAACTGCGCCGTCATCCGTTCAAGTGGATCGTACTGGATGACGATCCCACCGGGACCCAGACGGTGCACGGCGTACCGGTATATACCGGATGGTCCGTTCCCCTTTTATGCGAAGCCCTGAAAGCTCCGGGGAATCTGTTTTTCTTATTGACCAACAGCCGCGGACTTACGGAAACGGAAACGGCCGCGTTACACCGGGAGATTACCCAAAACGTCTCAGCCGCATCCGGGGAAACCGGTGTGAAGTATCTTTACATCTCCCGTTCGGATTCCACTCTGCGCGGGCATTTTCCTTTGGAAACCGATCTTCTCGCGGAAGGATTGCGCGAAGATTACGGGCATACCGACGGTGTGATTCTGTACCCCTTCTTCCCGGAAGGAGGACGCTATACCGTCGGCAACATCCACTATGTGCGCTATGGGGATGATCTGGTTCCGGCATCGGAAACCGAGTTTGCGAAAGACGTGACCTTCGGCTACAAATCTTCCGATCTGCGGGAATACGCGGAAGAAAAAACCGGCGGAAAAGTCAAGGCGGAAGACGTCCTTTGCGTGAGCCTGGAAGATCTCCGTAACGGGCCTTCCGGGAAAATCACGGAGTTGCTGGAATCCGCGGAAAACGGACAGATCATCGTTGTCAACAGCTTCGATTATGACGATGTCTCCGTCTTTACCGAAGCCCTGTACCATGCGCTGGACAAGGGGAAAATCTTTGTCTTCCGCACAGCGGCGGGTTTTGTGAAAAAAGCCGGAAGCATATCCGACCGCGGTTTACTGACGCCGGAAGACTTCCCCGCCGAGAAAGAAACCGGCGGTATCGTCGCCATCGGCAGTCATACCGCCAAGACCACGGAACAGGTAAAGGAACTTCTGACGCTGGAAAACGTGGTGCCGGTGGAATTCCGTTCCTCCCGCGTTTTGGCAGGGGACGAAGAATTCGAAAAGGAAATCAAACGCTGTATCTCATGCGCGGAAGAATTGATCCGGGAAGGAAAAACCGCGGCGGTGTTTACCGAACGGAAGTATCTGGCCCTGCCTGACGACACGAAGGAATCCGCGCTTGTGCGCAGCGTGAAGATCAGCGGCGGATTATCCCGCATCGTGCGCGATCTATCCGTGAAGCCCTCGTTTGTGATCTCCAAAGGCGGGATCACTTCCGCGGACGTCGCGGTCAAATCCCTGC
>CACZNO010000162.1 GCA_902782505.1 uncultured Erysipelotrichaceae bacterium
CGACGAAGACACGCCGGCGGTTATCAACATCGACGATCCCTACGGCAAACGGTTCCTGGAAGGGACCACGGGCAGACCGGTGACCTACGCGATCGATCACGAAGCGGATTATACGGCTTCTAAAGTCCGGCTTTACCCGGACAATACGACGTTCACTCTCAAGCACGACGGGAAGGAATATGCGGTCAAATCGAATCTTGCTGCGAAATTCGACGTCTACAACCTTGTGGCGGCTTTGGCGTCCATTCATGAAGCGCTGGGGTTTGAACTGGAAGACCTGATCCCGTATTGCGAAACGATTCCGCAGGTGGCGGGACGTGTTGAACAAATCTCCGAAGGACAACCGTTCCATGTGATCGTGGACTATGCGCATACACCGGACGGGATCCAGAAATTCCTGGAGTTCTGCCGTACGGTCACGCCGAAGGGAAACCGCTTGATTGCGGTGTTCGGATCGGCGGGCGGAAGAGACGCCGCCAAGCGTTCGGAAATGGGAAAAATCGCATCGCAGTATTGCGACGTGATCATCTTTACTTCGGAAGACCCGCGGTTTGAAGATCCCGAACAGATCGCGAAACAGCTTGCGTCCGGTATCACGAACAATTGCACGACGATGACGATCGTGGACCGTTATGAAGCCATCCGGCAGGGGATTGAACTGGCTTCCGCCAACGATACCGTCGTGATTCTGGGGAAAGGCGATGAAACCTATATGTCCGTACGCGGAGTTTCCGAGGAATGGATGGGAGACAACAACGCGGCGAAGGAAATTATTCAGAAATACTTCATGAGTGAAGAGGAGGATGAACATGAAGATTAACAAGTATATCGACCATACATTACTGAAAGCGGACGCGACGAAGGACAAAATCGTACGTCTTTGCGAAGAAGCGAAACAATATGATTTCGCGTCGGTTTGCGTGAATTCCTGCTGGGTAGGATTATGCGCGG
Organism: uncultured Erysipelotrichaceae bacterium; assembly: GCA_902782505.1. Classification (GTDB taxonomy): domain Bacteria; phylum Bacillota_I; class Bacilli_A; order Erysipelotrichales; family Erysipelotrichaceae; genus RUG11872. The sequence goes on from CACZNO010000162.1 coordinate 952, forward strand.
AATTATTGAAGGATTCCGATGTGAACGTTTGCACGGTCGTCGGTTTCCCGTTAGGCGCGATGAAGAGCGAATCCAAGGCATTTGAAACGGCGGAAGCGATCCGTGACGGTGCGGATGAAATCGATATGGTGATCAACGTCGGCGCTGCCAAGGCGAAAGACTGGGCGTTTGTGGAAGAAGACATCCGCAAAGTTGTGGAAGCGGCAGACGGACATCTTGTGAAAGTCATCATTGAAACCTGCCTTCTGAGCGATGAAGAAAAGGTCGAAGCGTGCCTTTGCGCGAAACGGGCAGGCGCGAACTTCGTCAAGACTACGACCGGATTCTCGACCGGCGGAGCGACGGCGGAAGACGTGGCATTAATGAGAAAGACAGTCGGTCAGGATCTGGGCGTCAAGGCTTCGGGCGGCGTTCGTACGTACGCGGATACCAAGAAGATGATCGAAGCGGGTGCGACCAGAATCGGCGCCAGTGCCGGAATCGCGATCATGGCCGCGGCGAACGAAGAATAAAGACCGGATTTCCGGAAAAATGTTTTTTATTTTTTTAAAAAACGGTTGAATTCCCTTCGGGATTGGACTATAATTTTAGTGCTGTTTCAGGAAGGGAGGGTAGTCATGCCGAAAGTAGTTGTAAAGGAAAACGAAAGCCTTGATGATGCGTTACGTCGTTTCAAGAGACAGGTTTCCCATAACGGAACCCTTGCTGAAGCTCGTAAAAGAGAATACTACGTCAAGCCGGGCGTCAAGAAGAAATTGAAGGCCGAAGCTGCGCGTAAGGCTCGCAAGAAAAAACGTTAAGAAGCCGTATGGCTTCTTTTCTTTATGTCGGATTTTAACCGGAAAAGTGTATAATAGATACAGAGGTGAAAATCCATTTGACAAAACTATTTGATCTACATGAAGTGAATCTTGACGAGCGGATGATTCTGTTCGGACCTTCGGACGCCAATCTGCGCGCGGTGGAAAAAGTATTCGGCATTTCGTTGAATGAAAAGGAAGAGTGGATCGTTACGGATGACCCGACAGACGAAAAAGCGGTCTTGCGGGTCTTTACTATGGCTTTGGACAAGATCCGCAAAGGGGAAAACCTGACTTCGTTTGATATGTTCAAGATCGCGGAGGAAGGGAAAGAATGCAAGGCGGATGAAGATCCGGCGGAGCTGTATAAGACAGCGTTTGGAAGAAGCTACGACCACAAACCGATTTATCCCAAGACCAGAGGCCAGAAGGAATTACTGGAAACTTTCGAGAAGAAAGACATGACTTTTGCGATCGGGCCTGCCGGCACCGGAAAAACGTACCTCAGCGTTGTTTACGCGGTGAATTGCCTGCGTTTGAATAAGTCCAAGAAAATCATCATTACCCGTCCGGTTGTGGAAGCGGGAGAAAATTTAGGCTTCCTGCCCGGAGATCTCGAGGAGAAAATCGATCCGTATCTGCGGCCGATTTTTGACGCGCTGGATCAATTGATCTCTCCGGTGCAAAGACAGCACCTGATGGAAAAGGGGATCATTGAAATCGCACCGTTAGCGTATATGCGCGGAAGAACGCTGGATGACGCCATTGTCATTCTGGACGAAGCGCAGAACACCACGGTGATGCAGATGAAGATGTTCCTTACTAGAATGGGTTTCCATTCGAAGATGATCATTAACGGTGATACCACGCAGATCGACTTGCCTTACGGGAAGAAATCGGGCCTGATCGACGCGTTGGAACGGTTAAGCGGCGTGGAAGAAATCGGATCGGTCGCCTTAACATCCCGGGATGTAGTACGTCATCCGCTGGTGCGGAAGATCTTAGCGTGCTACGACAGCGGACAAAACGGAAAAACGGAGTAAATCATTGAAAGGACGATATCACGTAAAACGTGACGGTATAAAACGTATATTTATGCAGAAGGAGGCATACCATGTCGTACATTGATGAAACCATTGAAAAGATTCAGAAATTGCATCCGGAACAGAAAGAGTTTATACAGGCAGTGAAGGAAGTTCTGGAATCCCTGCGCCCGGTCATCGAAAGAAACGAAGATGAATACCGCCGCGAAGCCTTCCTGGAACGGATCACAACTCCGGAAAGAATCATCATGTTCCGCGTCCCGTGGGTGGATGACAAAGGGAACGCACATGTGAACAACGGATACCGTATCCAGTTCAACGGTGCGATCGGCCCGTTCAAAGGCGGTTTACGCTTACACCCGTCCGTCAATCTTTCTATCATGAAATTCCTGGCATTCGAACAGGTGTTCAAGAATTCTTTGACCGGGTTACCGATCGGCGGAGCAAAAGGAGGATCGGATTTTGATCCCAAAGGAAAGAGCGATAGGGAAGTCATGGCATTTTGCCAGAGCTTCATGAATGAATTGTATCGTCATATCAATCATGACCGTGACGTACCGGCGGGTGATATCGGCGTCGGTGCCAGAGAAATCGGTTATCTGTTTGGACAATACAGACGCTTGACCGCACAGTACGAAGCCGGCGTTTTGACCGGAAAGGGATTGTCTTTCGGCGGATCCTTATGCCGCAGGGAAGCCACCGGTTACGGACTGGTATATATCACCGAAGAACTATTGAAGGATCACGGTACTTCGCTGGAAGGTAAGCGCGTCGTGGTGTCCGGAGCCGGAAACGTCGCGACATACGCCATCCAGAAAGCGCAGCAGCTAGGCGCAAAAGTTGTGACCTGTTCGGATTCGACCGGATGGATCTATGATCCGGAAGGAATCGAGGTAGCTCTTCTGAAGGAAGTCAAAGAAGTGAAAAGAGCGCGGTTGACAGAATATGCGAAAGCGCGTCCGTCCGCGGAATACCACGAAGGAAAAGGCGTTTTCACGGTTCCGTGCGACGTTGCGTTACCGTGTGCAACACAAAATGAATTACCGCTGGAATACGCAGAGGCTTTAGTGAAAAACGGCTGCATGGCCGTATGCGAAGGCGCCAACATGCCTACGACGCTGGAAGCGACCGCTTACTTACAGTCCCACGGCATCTTGTTCTTACCGGGGAAGGCGGCCAACGCAGGAGGCGTCTCGGTTTCCGCACTGGAAATGAGCCAGAATTCGGAACGTCTGAGCTGGACGTTTGAAGAAGTGGATGCCAAGTTACAGGGCATCATGAAGAATATTTACGCGAATATTTCCGCGCGCGCGAAAGAATTCGGAAAAGAAGGAGATTATGTGTCCGGCGCGAATATTGCGGGTTTCCTGAAAGTCGAAAACGCGATGAAGGCGCAGGGAATCATTTAAATCCTGCAGGGGGGCGAAGATGAATCTTTTGGAACAGAAAATCCTGGAATACGGTACGGTATTGCCCGGGGATATCTTAAAAGTCGATAACTTTCTGAATCACCAGGTTGATACAGAGACGATGTACTGGATCGGAGAGGAGTTTTACCGCCGGTTTTCGGGTCATAAAATCACAAAGGTCCTGACTCTGGAATCCTCCGGCATCGCACCGGCCGTCATGGCGGCGTACTTCTTCCAGGTTCCCTTTGTGTTCGCGAAAAAAGCGCGTAGCGCC
>CACZNO010000163.1 GCA_902782505.1 uncultured Erysipelotrichaceae bacterium
CGCACGCGACACCGTGCGGAGTATCATACACTGCGCCTAAAGTATGCGCCATGGAATGGGCGATACCCAAGCCAACGTTGGAGTAAGCCATGGCGGTGACATACTGCGCTAACGCCATGCCTTCTCTTCCGTCCGGATCGTTCTGAACCGCTTTGCGTAAGTTCTTCGCGATCAGCTGAATCGCTTCGAGGTTCAGGCAATCGGCCAGTTCCCACGCCGCGCCGGTCGTGTAACCTTCGATTGCGTGGGTTAACGCGTCCATACCGGTGGAAGCGGTTAAGCCTTTGGGCATCGAGGACATCATATCCGGGTCAACAACCGCAATATCCGGAATGTCGTTGGGGTCTACGCAGACGAATTTACGCTTTCTTTCCACGTCGGTAATGACATAGTTGATGGTGGATTCCGCGCCGGTGCCGCCGGTGGTCGGAACCGCAATCGTGAAGACCGTACGGTGTTTGGTCGGCGCTACGCCTTCCAGGGAACGCACGTCATAGTACTCGGGGTTATTGACGATGATGCCGATGCCTTTGCCGGTATCCATCGAGGAACCGCCGCCGATCGTGATCATGCAATCCGCACCGGACGCTCTGAACGCATCCACACCGTGCTGAACGTTTTCAATCGTCGGATTCGGCTTAATATCCGAATACAGCGTGTATTCGATTCCGTTTTTCTCCAGAAGATCCGTAACCTTGGAGGTAACACCGAATTTCACCAGATCCGGGTCCGAAGCGACAAACGCCTTCTTATAGCCTCTGGCCTTGATTAAGCCCGGGATTTCCTGAATCGCTCCATGTCCGTGATAAGAAATACCATTCAAAACAAAACGATTAACTGCCATGATTCTCCTCCTTTATGGCTCACCCCAGCGGGTGTTTCATCCTATATATTATACCTTATCCGTGAAAATTTTCTCAAATACGAACACCACGGAATCATCTTTTTTTGTAAACGCTTCTCCCTTTCTCAAGGTTCCGCACGGAACGCCGTTCATAAGATCTTTTCCCGTAAAGACGCCGCATTCTTCCGTGTCGGTCGAAACGCGGTATTCTGCGTCCGGTTCCAGTTCCGCCGCGTATACTGTCGGATTGTCCCCTGCGGATCCGAAAACAGCACATACGGCGATCCCGTCACGGATCTTATAGAACTCGTTCTTTGCCAGACGGAAGGATCTTCCCCATTGGAAGACCGCGCGGTATTTTTTGTAGAAACGGATTTCCGCCCGGATCTCTTCCCGCTCTTCTTCGGACAAACGGTTTAAATCCAGTTCATAACCGAATGCGCCGAAGACAGCGGTATGAAAGCGCGTGGATAACGGAGTCACTCTCCCGGTTTGATGATTCGGAGAAGCGGAAGCGTGGGCTCCCATCGCGGAAACCGGATAAAGATACCCGGCGTTTCGCTGCATTCTTTGACGCTCTATAGGATCGGTATTATCCGATAACCAGGCCTGCGGCGAATAGCACAGCATTCCCAAATCAAAGCGGTTCCCGCCCGAAGCGCAGCTTTCCAACAACAGTTTCGGAAATCTCCCGGTGATTTCTTCCAGGATCTCGTACAGGCCCAGAATGTACGCATGCGCTTTTTCGCCGGTATACACGCTCATCTGGCGGTTCATGTCCCACTTGATATATTCCGCGTCAAGATCCTGAATCAGCCGGCACACATTTTCCTTGATGTATTCCCGCACCTCTTTTTTTGTAAGATCCAGGTGCAGTTCATTTCTTCCGAAAACCGGTTTGCGGTCTTTTTCCGCCATCGCGTACTCCGGATGCGCGCGGTAAAGATCGCTGTCGGGATTGACCGCTTCCGGTTCGATCCAGATTCCGAACATCATCCCGAGGTCCCGGATCTGATCCGCAACGGTTTTTAATCCGTGCGGGAACTTCCGGGCATCGGTTTCATAATCGCCCAATCCCGCGTGATCGTCGTTCCGGTTTTTGAACCATCCGTCATCCAGCACGAACAATTCGATCCCAAGACCGGCGGCGGTCTTCGCCAGCTCCGCCAGATTCTTCTCGTTCACATCGAAATAGAACGATTCCCACGAATTGATCAGAATCGGACGGATTCTGCCCTTGTAATAGCCGCGCACGATGTGATTTACGACAAACCGGTGGAAGCGGTCGGAAAGATCGTTGAGGCCCTGATCCGTATAACAAAGGACGGCTTCCGGCGTTTCAAACGATTCGTCCGCCGCGAGGTTCTGTTCAAAATTCTCGGGAAGGATCCCCGACATGATCCGCGTAAACCCGAACGGACCCGCGGATACCGAGGTGTAGTGATTCCCGGAATACACCAGATTGATGCCCCAGGCTTCCCCTGCCCGGTCATTCGTATCCTTTTTCCTTAATATCGATCCCGGATTGGCATAGGAAGACGAAAAACCGGTGCGGGAAGAATGGACATAGGTGCCCGCCCTGATTTCCCGCTCGGTAAGATTCATTTCGTTGGCCCAATGACCTCCGAAGGTCATCCATACCAGATCTTTTTCCGTTGTGTCCAGTGAAAAACTCATCATTTTCCGCAGTGAGATCTCTTCGTCCCCCCCGTTGGTCAAAACGCAGCGGCGGGTGATCACGTCCTCCTTGGGATAAACGGAGTAATATTCCTTGAGTTCCGCGCCTGTGACAGGGTCCCGGTATACGGTTTCCAGGGTCTCCGCGGCGCCATAGGACACCGGCAGCGAACATTTCATCGGTATCGTTCCTTTATGCACGGTATGACTTACATACAGAAGATCCAGCGTGGAGGAACCGTCTTTCGTACGGATGATCAACGAAGGTTCGCGCAGATCGCCGCGTCCTTCCGTCCCGTATTCCAAGGGCTGATTATCCAGACAATATTTGTCGTCCTCCGTATCATAGAGGATCGTATTCCCGAAAGTCCCGTGATCCCGGGCAAGGATTTCTTCTTTTTCCGCGTCAGAAAGAATCCGGCCGTAATGGAGATGTTCCGGATGACCGAAACGGGTGATCCGGAAAAGATACGATGTATGATCTGTCTTCAATTCAAAAAGAAGGTTTGTTTCAAAGATATGCGAAAACGTCATAAAGAAACCTCCGATACCGTATTCATTATAGCAAACCCCACTTCCGAATGTCGTTTCCGTCACGCTGATTGACAACAAATTTCCAAGATTTTACAATGATACCGAAAGAAGGTAAAAAACGCATGGCTGATAAAACTTGTAAAATCTGCGGTACTCCTTTGACGGAGGATGACCGTTTCTGCCCGAATTGCGGCGCAAAAGCAGAAGAAACCGTATACCCGAAACCGGAACTGACATTGACTCCGGATCTCGGCGAACCGGAAGAAGAACTCTCCGCGGAAGAACCGGCAAACGAAGAAGAAACACCGGCGGAAGAACTGCCGGAAGAAGAACCGGCAGCGGAACCGGAAATCGAACCGGAGCCGAAAAAAGAGGTCAAACCGGCGTCGGAAACCATGAAGGCGGCGGGGGAAACCGCAAAGAAAGCGGCGGCAACCGTCGGAACCGCGATTTCCGAAGGCGCAAAAGCCTTTTCCAAGAGCCCGATCACCAAGAACATTCTGACGTTATTCAAAGATCTCTGGAGAGATCCGGCGAAGACCATTGAGAAATTCTCCGCGGGCAATCATTTCGTGGAAGCACTGATCGTTGTGGTGTTCGCGTCGTTACTGGCGATGCTGTTCGTGCTGCGTTTGATCTCCAAGATGGGCAACACGATGGGCCTGCAGTACTTCGGACTGAACTGGATGCGCTA
>CACZNO010000164.1 GCA_902782505.1 uncultured Erysipelotrichaceae bacterium
CAATATTATTATCACAACGACACCAACACGGTTAAATGAAATAGTTGTTTCATCTTCATAAGCAGCAGAGTCATATGCCATGTATTCCAGCATTATTTTATCCTCCCCAATAATTCTCGTTTTGTTGGCGAATGCGGTTTCGGAGCACTAACCTCTGGTTATTCTTTATAAATAATATACCATACATTGACATAACCGGCAGCCTTCATACAATTCGATCCATATCCAAAATCTCAACATATCAAAAGATATGTTTCAATAACGGTCAGTTCTGCTTCTATTGAAATACTTTTTATAATGCCGGCTGGTTCTTCACATTCCTCTAAAAAAGTGTAGAATATTCACGGAAAAGAGGTTTTTATGGGAGAAAACAAACCGAGAATCGAAAAACAGGTTCGGGAAAACCTGTTATACAGCGGAAGAATCATTTCGCTTTACAATGATGAAGTGGAACTCGACAACGGGAATCACGCTATGCGCGAAGTCGTGACGCATCCGGGCGGATCGTCCATTCTGGCAATCAACGATAAGGACGAAGTCTATTTTGTCCGGCAATACCGTTACCCGATGCGGGATTTCATTCTGGAATTGCCTGCGGGAAAGCGAGACAACGGCGAAGATCCCTTTGAGACCGCAAAGCGCGAATTACATGAAGAGACCGGCATGGAAGCCGATACGTGGATCCCGTTAGGAAGTTCCCTTTCTTCTCCGGGCTGTTTTACGGAACGTCTTTATCTTTACGCTGCGAAAGATTTACACGCCGTCGGGCAGCACCTTGACGAAGGAGAATATCTCGGCGTCTTCACGATTCCCTATGAAAAAGCGCTGGAGATGGTCAAAAACGGAGAGCTGGACGACGCGAAAACCCAGCTGGCATTACTGAAATACGACGCGCTGTACCGTCACGTAAAATAAACCCGAACCTGTGTTATGACAAAAAACAGTCCGCAAAACCGGACTGTTTTCATTCCCCCGACATACCGCAATACCATCGGAAGACCCGGATCCGCAGCCTATCTTCTTGCGAACAGGCCTTTTCTTTCATAAGGAACGGATTCCGCGCCGATCCATGTATATCCGGTTTCATCAATCGCCGCCTTCAGAAGGCCGGTGTCAATCGCTTCTTCGCATAAAAAGGACGCCTCGCCTTTATGCCGGGAAACGGAAACTTTTTTCGCGGAAGGTACCGTTTTCCGGATCGTATCCGCAATGTGCGCTTCGCACATCGAACACATCATGCCTTCAATTTTCAACGTCGTCCTGATCATACACTGCCTCTCTTTTCGTCTTTGTCCGCTGGTTAGACATATCTAACCAACACAATACTAACTTGAATGCTGCCAGAAATCAAGACTCGTCCGGATTTCTTTCCGAAGAAAAACGGTGTTATCTTTTGAGGATCCACCGTCTTTTTGATAAAGCATCCGGAGTTCTACGAAGCGCTGTCCGGTCTGTGCAGCAAATTGGTCAGATGTTCCATCGCCCATCCGATGTCCACGAACAGATCGTCCTGAACCACGCCGGTATCCCGCGAAAGGAACCGTTCCTTCACCCCCGGGATCAAGGCGGGATCGGCGTCCACCGAACCGATGTAACGGCCTTCTTTATAGAAATCGATCTTGTGCGCTCCGTCACGGTATCCGTATAACGCGTCATCGGCTTCGAAATCTTCATGATGGGAGACGATCCGGTAGAGATACGTCAGTTTCCACATCTCCAGGGCTTTGTCGTCGTATCCCTGTTCGAAAGCGCGGATCTTTTCAAGAAAACGCCCTTCGTCTTCCGTGATGCGCACGGTATACCCTGCCGGTTTCTCTTCGAACATGTTCATGACTTCTTTTACCTGGTTTGGATCCGGGCAGTAGAAACACAGGATTCTCTTTTCCGGATCATGGAACATGACTCCGAAGGTCACGTGCATCTTTCCGCCGCAATGCGGACAGGTGTATTCAAACAATGTGCCGTCAAGGATCCGGCGGTATGCGTCCGGGTCATCCAGCTTGTGCACCGTCGTCGGAACGCTGACGCGCTGCGCCGCGTGACAATGCGGACATTCGAGTTCCAGAATTTCTTCGTTCATAACCGATACCTCGTTTTATCAAGGAAAGTATACCATAAAGTTTGAATTTGAACGCATTGTACATCACCTGCGCCGTTTTTATGTTAAAATGAATAAGATCTTAACAAATCACCATTCATCATTACAAAGGAGAGTTTTATGTTCAAAGGACTGACCAAACAGGAAAAAGCGTGGGTTCTCTATGACGTCGGCAACTCGGCGTTCACCATGCTGGCGTGCTCATTGATCCCGATTTTCTTCAAGGAACTGGCAATCGGCACCAATCCCGGACAAATCACCGGCGACAAGGCAACGGCGTACTATTCCATCGCGATTTCCGTCGTAACCATCGTCGTCGCGATCATCGGACCGGTATTCGGAGCCATCGCGGACCACAAGGACAAAAAGAAGATCTTCTTCTCGACCGCGGTTGCGCTGGGTGTGATCGGCTGTATCGCCAACGGTTTCGCGACCAGCTGGGTCGTGTTCATCGTCATCTTCGTTCTGACGAAAATCGCTTACTCCGCTTCGCTGACCTTCTATGATTCGATGCTGAACGACGTAACGACCGAAGAGCGCATGGACCAGGTATCCTCCTACGGGTATGCCTGGGGTTATATCGGATCGTGCTTACCGTTCCTTCTGGCCATGGTCGCCTACATTTTATCCGGCGGCTTAAAACCGGAGCTGATGCTGTTCCCGCCGATGGTAGGACGCATCATCGGATTCGCGGTCACGGGTATCTGGTGGATGATCGTTACCTTACCGTTGATCAAGAACTATAAACAGATCAATTACGTGGAGACCGAACACGGAGAAATCGGCAAGGTCTTCGCCAAGATCTTCGGCACCTTCAAGAGAATCTTCACGACGGACAAGAAAGTATTCCTGTTCTTAGTCGCCTTCTTCCTTTACATCGACGGCGTCGGAACCATCATCGACAACTGCATCAACATCGGCACCGACTTAGGTCTTCCGACCGTCGGTCAGGTCGTCTTCTTACTGGCGACCCAGGTTGTCGCGTTTGCGGGTTCCCTGGTCTTCGCAAAATTATCCAAGAAGTACGATACCGTTACCCTGATTCTGGTCTGCATCGTCGGCTACTTCGCCGTCTGCATCTACGCTTTGTTCCTGCATACCCTGCTCGACTTCGCGATCCTGGCGTTCGGCGTAGGCTGCTTCCAGGGCTCCATCCAGTCCTTATCGAGAAGTTACTATTCCAAGATTATTCCAGCGGAAAACTCCGGCGAATACTTCGGTATCTACGATATCTTCTCCAAGGGTGCTTCCTTCTTAGGCTCCGCGGTCATCGCGTGGGTCAAGCTCGCGGGCGGTTCCATCAATATCGCCGTCGCGTTATTATCGATCTTCTTCGCGCTGGGCTTCCTCTTCCTGAAGCTTTCGGACAAACAGAAGAAGCTGGGATAATCTCTTCCGGATACACACAAGGGACGCAAAACATGCGTCCCTTTTTCTGTTTATGCGGCCCGTTTGATCCGGTCCCTTTTTTCCTTGATCCGAAAGAGAATACAGCGGATCCGGTACGAAGTCACCCCGAGTTTTTCGCCCGCGTCCTGTACCACACGCGAAGGTTCTCCGCCCTTTTCACCGATCAGCCGGAGGACCTTGATCTCGCGTTCCGTCAGGGTCGGTATATGGTCGATCATCCAGCGGATCTCTTCCCCGTCCAGGGAGTAAGCGAACCGGTCGGTTTCCAGACGGTCTTCGGCGGTGTATCTTTTTTTCACAGGTTCGTCCATCGCAGTCTCTCCTCTTTTCATAGAAAAACCCTGTGATGACAGGGTATCGTTCCTACATGGCGGAGAGGGTGGGATTCGAACCCACGTGACGTTGCCGTCAAACTGATTTCGAGTCAGCCCCGTTATGACCTCTTCGATACCTCTCCGTGTGGCAGTAGTTACAGTTTAGCGCAGTTCTAAAAAACGTGCAACCGAAAACGCAATTTTACAGATAGGAAAAATCTTGCTATCATAAATGCGATTGGGGAGATGAGGATACAATGAAACAGATCCTGTGTGTTTTCCTGACCGGAATACTTCTTCTGGCAGGATGCGCGAATAAAAAGACGCCGGATAACGCGTACGGCGGATTCTACAAAGAAGCGCCGGATAATTTGGACTATACTGCGTCAGGCGAAGCCGGGAATCTTTTCCTGACCGCCAACTTTACGGAAGGTCTCATGGAATACGATGAAGAAGGAAAACTGGTCGGTGCGATTGCTTCATCGGCGGAATCCAATGAAGACAAAACCGTCTGGACGTTCCAGCTTCGCAAAGACATACAATGGGTGAATGCGGACGGCGAAGAATACGCGGAAGTGACCGCGGAGGACTTCGTCACGGGGCTCCAGCACGCCTTGGACAAAAAATCCGAAGACGCGAAGATCCTGGCGAAACGGATCGTCGGCGCGGAATCCTATATGAACGGAACCGGCAGTTTCGCCGCGGTCGGCATTGAAGCCGCGGATCCGTATACATTGATCTACCGGCTGACAGCCCCCTGCGATTTCCCTGCCCTTACGGTGCACGGGGTCTTGTATCCGATCAACCGCAGTTTCTTTGAATCCAAATCCTGTTCGCTCGGAAACGGGGATTCTCCCGTCTGCCGGTTCGGCGAAACCGGAAAAGACAACATTCTCTATAACGGACCGTATCTTCTTTCTGAATACAGCGAGAAAGGCACGATCCGCTTAGTCAAAAATGAAAACTACCGGGACCGTAAGAAGGTGTATCCCAAGGAAGTCACCTTCTACTACGATGACGGCACGGACCCCCACTTCGCCATGAAGAAATTCGAAGACGGCGAGATCTCGTATGCCCCGATCGAGAGTTTCTGGTTCAAGGATGACTATGATTCCTACATGTCCAAATACGAGGGCTACGTCCGCACCGCAGCGCCGGATGATTCCCTGCGGTTTGTCCTGTACAATCCTGACCGTGTCTACGGAGAAGGTTCCGAACGCTCCGCAGAAGAAATCGAGAATACCCGCAAGGCTCTGGCAGACAAGAATTTCCGCCTGGCGATCCTCACCGCGTTTGACCGCAGTCTCTACCTGACGCCGGAATGCGCGGATAAAGCCCTCGGCAACATGAGCTTACGCAACACGATATCCGAAGGCGGCGCGGAGTACCGCACGGTTCTGGAAGCCAAGCTCAAAGGCTCTTTCCTAAGCGGAAAAGATCTCGCGGACGGAGCCGACGCGTTCTTTGATCCCGCCGCGTCCAAGTCCTTTTTAGCCCTTGCCGGCGAAAACGGGATCACCTTCCCGGTCATTCTGGAGCTGGGATTCCCCGCTGACGATCCGGGAATGATGCACCGGGCGTCGATATTCAAGAATTCCGTGGAAACATCCACCAACGGCCAGATCCTGATCCGTCTTTCGGAAGGTGCGGACAAGACCCAAAGCGACCTTACCCTGACGGGTGTACTTACTCCTTTGACTCTGGATCCCGCGTCGTATCTTGAAGAACTGATGACGCATCTTGCCGGAGAAGAAAACGAATCGGTGCGGGTGTTTAACGACTTCATGCGCGCGGCAGAAAGCACCAAGGATGCGGAAGCGAAAACCGAGAAATACGCCGAAGCGGAAGCCTGGGTCTTATCGGAAGGACTCATCATTCCGATCGGTGCGTCAAGCGCTGTACGGACCGCGACGAGAGTCAAAAACGCGGAAACACCGCGGACTTCCCGCGGCATGTGCGCTTACCGGCTCAAGTATCTCTACGTATCCGACACCTTGGTTAAATCCGAATAAAAACAGGACCTGCGGGTCCTATTTTTCGTATTCGTATACCCGGCACTCATACGGGCGGGTTTGAATCACCGGCGTGGATGGGTTGTCGGCATAATTCGCAAAGATAAGTTTCGCTTTCCTAAAATCAAAGTTTTTCGGGAAGGAATACTTCGCGGGTTTTTCGCTGAACGAACAGAGCACCAGCAGTTTTCTTCCTTCGTATTCACGTTCATAAATGTACAGTTTCGAATTCAGCGGTTCAAATTCCTTATAGGTACCGTACCGGACGATCTCGCTTTGGGTGCGGTAATGAATCAGATCCCGGTAGAAATGCAGCAGCGAATCCGGATCTTTTTCCTCCGTTTCAACGTTGACTTCCGGATAATTCGGATTGACCGCAAACCAGGGCGCCGCCGTACTGAATCCGGCGTTGGGTTCATCGGACCACTGCATCACCGTGCGGGCATTGTCCCTCGTCGCTTTTTGGATCTTCGGCAGCACTTTCTCCTTGGGTTTATGACGGATGCCTGCCTCGTAGTGCTTTAAAGCCATACAGTCCTTATAATCGGAAATATCCGGGAGTTTGATGTTTGTCATGCCGATTTCCTGTCCCTGGTACACAAACGGCGTGCCTTTCTGGAACATGTACGATACCGCCAGGGACTTGCCGCTTTCGGTGCGGTATTTTTCACTGCCGTAGCGTGAAATCACGCGCGGATGATCGTGGTTTTCCAAGTACAGGGTATTCCAGGCTTTCCCTTCCAGCGCGTTCTGCCAGTGCGAAAACGCGTGTTTCAGTTTCACTAAGGAAAACGGATGCGGAACGTAATCGGTAAAGAAACAATCTCCTTCCATGTGCTGGAAATGGAACATCAGATCCAGATCCGGATGATCGCCCGAAAGATACGGAAGAGCTTTCCGCACGCTCATCATCGGGCCTTCCCCGACGACAAAACAGTCATAATGATCCAGCACGTCGCGGCGGAATTCCTGTAAATATTCATGGATGTGCGGTCCCGAATCAAACAGCTCAATCCCGCGCTGGGCAACCGAGATACTGTCCGGCAATCCTTCCGGCTTGGAGATAAACGTGATGACATCCTCGCGGAACCCGTCCACCCCCATGTCCAGCCAAAAGCGCATGATATCCTTGACCTCTTCGCGCACCTTGGGGTTATCCATATTCAGATCGACCTGTTTCTCATGGAACAGATGGAGATAATACGCATCGGTTTTGGGGTCATAGCTCCAGGCGTCTTTGGCGAAGAAACTGTCCCAGTTGTTCGGGGGACCGTTTTTCTTTCCCTTGCGCCAGAAGTAATAATCGCGGTAGGGACTGGCTTCATCGCGGCTTTTCACGAACCATTCGTGTTCATCCGAGGTATGGTTTACCACCAGATCCATGATGACCTTGATATCCAGTTCATGCGCCTTATCCAGCACTTTCCGGAAAATCTCCAGATCCCCGTAATCCGGGTGGATGTTTTTGTAGTCGGAGATATCGTACCCGTAGTCGGCGTTGGGCGACGGATATAACGGTGAAAACCAGATTCCGCCGATGCCTAAGGATTTCAGATAATCCAGACTTTCGTACACACCGTAAAGATCCCCGATTCCGTCGTTGTTGCCGTCGCGGAAACTGCGGGGCCAGATCTGATAAAAGACCCGGTCTTTGTACCATTCGTTGTTCATGTTTCTGCCTCCGTGGAAAGATTTGTTCTGACGCATGTGCGCGGGTTGACAAACGCTGTCTGCCGCATTTTCGCGTGATTCTTCCGGTACGCGGGATCGTACCCCTCCAGCACCTTGTAAAACCGCGCGGAATGATTGAGCACCCGGAAATGCGCGTATTCGTGATAAACGATCGAATCGATGATTTCCGGCGCGTAACAGGCCAGCTGCGTATTCAGATGGATCCGGTTTTTCTTGGGTGAACAGGACCCGTAGCGCGTGTGCATGATCCGGTATTGATATTCCGTTCCGGTATGCCCGGTAACCCTTTCGTATTCTTCCCGGTGATTTTCCGTATACTCTTCCAGCACCGTTTTCCAAAGATGTTTCACTAAGGCTTCCAGCACATCCTCATCTTCCGGATCTTTCATCGTAAAAAGAACGGAATCTTTCCGGATCGTAAACGAGTTTTTCGTTCCTTTTAGGATCATGGTGCGGTAAGGCTGTCCCAGAAGGAAAAATCCCTGTACGGTCCGGTTCATGTGCCCGAGGATCCATCCTTCGTTTTGGGCCAGAAAATCCCGGATTTTCCATTCGGGGATGAAGCGTCCGGCATGCACGATCAAAGGCGGATCGTTTTCCGCACGGTACAAAAGACGGATCCCGCGCGTTTTCGTCCGTTTCAGTTCGTAGGCGATTTCCTTATCCGCGATCTTAACCGTTCGCAAGGTTTTCCTCCGCTTCTTCCCATTCCTTCATATACGCCGCGAGCACATTGTGCTGCGTTGAGATCTGATCTTCGAGTTCTTCCATCTTCCGGTAATCGTGATAGTATTCCGGTTCAAAACGCAAGGCGCGCAAACGTTCCAGTTCTTCTTCCGCCTCGCCGATTTTTTCTTCCAGGCGTTTGACTTCATTTTTCCAGTTCTTTTTCCGCACCGGACGGGAAGCTTCCTTCTTCTTTTCTTCCGCGGCTTTTTCCTCGGCTTGTTTCGTCAAAACGCCTTCCATGTATTCCGCATAGGAATACGGGTAATACACCGCGTTTCCGTCCTTGAAAATCAAAAGACTGGTTGCGATTTTATTGATGAACCAGCGGTCATGCGATACCACCAGCAGCGTTCCTTCGTAATCTTTCAGCGCATCTTCCAGCGCTTCTTTTCCGGGAATGTCGAGATGGTTGGTCGGTTCGTCGAGCACCAGGAAATTCGCCTGTTTCAGCATCAGTTTCGCTAACGAAAGACGCACCTTTTCTCCGCCGGAGAGAACTCCGACTTCCTTGAATACCTCATCCGCCGTAAATAAGAAATTCCCTAAGACCGTCCTTACTTCCGTACGGGTCAGTTCCGGGTACTCGTCCCATAATTCATCGAGAACCGTATGATCGCCGCGGAACTGGGCGAGTTCCTGATCGAAATACCCGATTTCGATCTGGTGTCCCAGTAAAAACTCTCCGCCTAACGGAGGAATCGCGGAAACGATCGTCTTCACAAACGTACTTTTTCCTTCCCCGTTGGGACCGATCACGGCGATGCGCTGTCCGCGCAGGATCTCCAGGTTGACCGTCGCCAAAGGCCGGTCATACCCGACGACAAGATCCTTGGTTTCCAGGACCTGTTTTCCGCCTTTGATCGCCGCGGTAAAGCGCGGGGAAAAGTTCTTCTTCGCCGCGGAAGGGCTCTCGATTCTCTCCATGCGTTCCAGATACTTGATTTTGGATTGCGCAAAGGCGGCCTTGTTTTTCTTGTAGCGGAACTTTTCAATCAGGGCTTCCAGACGCGCGATGTCTTTCTGCTGGCGGTTATACGCCGACTGCCGGCGCAGATAATCGGCTTCCTTGGCCTCCATGTAATCGCTGTAGTTTACGTGCCAAAGCACCAGTTCCTCGTCGTCCAGTTCGTAGATTTTCGAAACGGTACGATCCAGGAAATACCGGTCATGGGACGCGATCACCACAGCTTTGGGATACTTGCGGATATACCCTTCCAGCCATTCGATGGTCTCCAGATCCAGATGGTTGGTCGGTTCATCCAGCAGTAAAATATCCGGCTTTTCCAGAAGAAGGCACGCGAAAGAGATCCGGGTCCTTTCGCCGCCGGAGAACGAACGCACCGACCGGTCCAGATCCTCTTCCGTAAATCCGAAACGGGAGAACACGGTCTTCTGTTCGTTTTGGTAGGTGTATCCTCCCATGGCTTCAAATTCTTCCTGTAAACGCGCGTATTTCGTTAAAACAGCTTCCCCCGTGTCAAGGTTCATCCGTTCCTCTACTGCGCGTATTTCGGCTTCCAGCGCGTGAATCGGACGGTAAATACGCTCCATCTGTTCGCGCACGGTCAAAGACTCATCATCAAAAGCGTGCTGACGCAGATAGCCCACGGTCACCTTTCCGGACTTGGAGATTTCCCCTTCATCCAGAAACTCCTCTCCCGCCATAATGCGTAAAAGAGTGGTCTTTCCGGTTCCGTTGCGCCCGATCAGCGCGATTTTTTCATTTTCCCGGATCAGGAAATGAATGTCTTTGAAAAGGGTCTTGGTCCCGAAGGACTTTGACCCTGAATGAATCTCATAAATCATACAAACTCCTAAGGTTTGACAGCATTCAGATACGTTTCGATTCCTTTCGCCATGGCTTGGGCGTATTGATCAAAATGATCGGTCCACGCTTTGGCGTCTTCCGCTAAAGCGATATTGCACAGACTGAAGTAGAGGGACTGCAATCCGTTCGCGTCAACCGCAAAGGTGTCCATCTCGCTGTTGGCGTCTGCCTTTCCGGCGCCCAGCGCCTTCCCGCCGGTTTCACGGATATCGTAGTCTCCGTCATAGCCGCCGTCGATGCGGTCACTCGAGGATACCGAGTATTCCCCGTTCTTTAACGCCATGCCGCCTTCCGTTACCAGCGTATCGAAAATCGTCTTCGCCAGCGTATCGGAAATGTAGCTGGAGTATGTTACGCCGACGCCGGTCTGCGGAGTTCCGTCATACATATCAAAGGAGAAGAAGTATTTTCCTTTGGACTTGTAGGCCGATTCCGCAACGCCTCCGACGCCGTACATGCCGGCCCAGTCAAACTGATCGCGGGTCAGGAAGACCTTATAACCGTCCGCTTCCAGTTTTTTCTTGACTTCGCTTGCGAACCGGAACATTTCCTCGGATTCCGTCAAACCGTTGCCCGTCAGATCATCACGGCTTTTTTCCGTGACCGGCCCCGGGTTCAGCACGATGTCATAGACGTCTTCCGGCAGGTTTTTCACCTTACGCACGTCTAAGAAGACATAGTTTTTATCCAGCACATTCTCGGTCGATTTTTCCGAATTCATCAGCTTCGCATCCGCGTACAGCGTGACTTCGTAACGGGTTTTGTCACGCGGGACCGTAATGATGGACGCCGCTTCGATCGGATTGGCCATATATAAGCGTTTTTCCAGCAGGTTTTCGATCAGATAGACTTCGTAGAATCCTTCCGGGATCCCCCGCAGATCCATCTGTCCGTCCAGCATGGTCGTGGTCTTGTCGATGGTGATTTCCTTGCCGTTGCAAACGTTGCGGAGCACCAGCGTTCTTCCGGTCAGATTGGACGAAGCGCCTTTCGAATATTCCGAGGAATACAGATTCAGAAATTCCCCGTAGAACACATAGTCATTGATTTCCGCGGTGGAATCGTATTCTTTTTCCGCGAACTGGGTGCGCAGTTTCTTGGCCGAAAGACTGCAGGCAGTAAACGCCCCTTCTTCCTTCGAGAACGCGCCGCGAATCAGACCGATCAGTAAAGAGAAGAGATAAATAACCAATGCCAGCGCAACAACCAGCAGCAGGACATTCTTCCAGCGGATACGGTATTTCACTTTTTTCTTGGGCTGACTCATATTCTTCCTCCTTTTCGTTGTCTTGTTTAATATTCCAGATGTCCCGGTGTGCGCGGGTACGTAAGAACGTCCCGGATATTCGCCATACCGGTGATGTACATCAGCATTCTTTCAAATCCCAGACCGAAACCGGCGTGCTTGCATCCGCCGTAGCGGCGTAAATTCACGTACCATTCCAGCGGTTTGGGATCCATCTTCAATTCCTTCATACGCGCGTCGAGAAGTTCGTAGCGTTCTTCTCTCTGGCTTCCGCCGACCAGTTCGCCGACTTCCGGCAATAACAGATCGCATGCCGCAACGGTCTTGCCGTCATCGTTCAGACGCATGTAGAACGCCTTGATATCCTTCGGCCAATCCGTAACGAACACCGGTCCGCCGACTACTTTTTCGGTCAGATACCGTTCGTGTTCGGTCTGTAAGTCCTTGCCCCAGGAAATCGGGAATTCGAACTTCTGTTTGGCGTTGGTCAGAGCTTCGATGCACTCGGTGTAGGTCATGCGCGCGAAATTGCTGGAAACGACTTTGTCCAGTCTTTCGATCAGTCCCTTGTGAATCATCGAATCGAAGAACTTCATCTCTTCCGGGCAGTTTTCCCGGATGTACTTGATGCAGTATTTCACCATGTCTTCGATCAGATCCATGACGTCTTCCAGATCCGCAAACGCGATTTCCGGTTCAATCATCCAGAACTCGTTGGCGTGCGTCGTCGTGTTGGATTCTTCGGCACGGAACGTCGGACCGAAGGTATACACATCACGGAACGCCAGCGCGAACGCTTCCACGTGCAATTGTCCGGAAACCGTCAGACTCGCATGACGCTTGAAGAAGTCTTCGTCGTATTTGCCGTCGGTGCGGGTCGTAACGGTGAATACTTCCCCCGCGCCTTCCGCGTCGTTGGCGGTAATGATCGGCGTATGAACATAAACGAATCCCTGATTCTGGAAGAACTCGTGGATCGCCATGGACAACACCGAACGCACGCGGAACACCGCGCTGAACGTATTGGTGCGCGGACGCAGGTATGCCTGGGTGCGCAGATATTCAAAGGAATGACGCTTTTTCTGTAACGGATAATCCTCCGCACACGTTCCTTCGACCTTGACGGACGTCGCATGCAGCTCAAAAGGCTGTTTGAGTTCCGGCGTGAGAAGGAATTTTCCTTCCACTGTCACCGCGGAACCGGTCAGAAGCTTCGCGATTTCCTCCGCGTTTTCCAGCGAATGATCGTAAACGATCTGGCAGTTGCGGAAATACGTGCCGTCATTCAGTTCGATAAATCCGATCTTCCCGTTATCGCGGTTGGTGCGGATCCATCCCTGCAATACGACGTATTCCACGCCGTCCAGTTCCATCGGTTCATTGGAGAGAACCATTTCGTACAGTTCCCGTATCGTATAAAAATCAGCCATCTTTTTCATTCCCCTCTTAAATGTTCATTTCATTGGTCTCGAAGACCAGTTCCTGGATCGCGCTGACGACGTCGACCTGTTTGATCTTGACGCCTTCAGGCACCCGAATATGTTCGTGTGTAAAGTCCACGATCCCGACAATACCGCACTTGGCCAGACGGTCCACCGTCGCCTGTACGTCGCTGGACGCTGTCAGAATGGCGATGCGGCAGCCTTTCGGAATGCGTTCTTCCAGTTCGCTCATCGGATAGACCGGCACATCATAGCGCGCCACCAGTTTTTCCGGATCCACGTCAAACGCGCACGCAATTTCTCCGACGACATACTGCCAGCGGTTATAATGCATCAGCGCGCTTCCGAGATTACCGGCACCGATCAGAATAATCTTCTCATCGAATTCCGTTCCCAGTTTTTCGTTAAATACATCGATCAGTTTTTCGATCGAATAGCCGTACCCTTGTTTGCCTAACGTTCCCAAGAAAGAGAGATCTCGGCGAATCGTAGTCGATTTGATCTGAACATGTTTGCTGAGTTCATCCGACAGGATCCTTTCCAATCCCTGTTTCTTTAACTGACGCAACGCTTTCAGATACACCGGGTACCGCTGTAAAGTAGCTTTTGGTACATTTCTAGAATTATTACTCATGTTAATATTTTAACATATATTGTGAATTATTCAACAGATTTAGCAAAGCCCTCTTTGTGACCCTCAATTCGCTAAACCGGAAAATTTCTGGGACAGTTCCCTTGCAAGAGCGCTAAAAAGATGTATATTGTAATCGCATTCAACCGACAGTTGAAATTGCAACATAAAGGCATCATGCCTCACAGACATGTGTATTTGGATCACGGGAGAAGCACACCGGGTATTCCGCCTTTTCCAAGTGAGATTGAACTGATTGAAAAAATAAAAAAGGAGTTTCACCTCAAATGAGAACTAACGAATTCAATAGTCTTGAAGACTTCACAGCACAGTATACCGGAGAGTGGGCTCCGTCAGAAGGGCATTGGTTGGGACTGGATTTTTCATTCCGTAACATTGAATACCGTCTTCAGACAGGTTCAATGTTCGAGTCAAATACAGATGATCTTTCAGCGCCTTTGTTCTTTTTGTATCGCAAGTTTAAATCCAAAGGACATTCATCCGCCGATGTAATACATGATTACCAATTGATTGGGAGTTATTTCGACATGGAAGAATTACTGAACTGTACTGACATTCAGGATATTCCTTTTAAAGAAATCATCATGGATGATTCAACCGAATTACTTGGACAGGATTAAATATTGCCTCTGATCATTATGATGACCAGAGGCTTTTTATCTATCAGTGCGGAATCTTCATCCCGAATTCTTTTTCAAATTCCGGCAGGAAACCGTTTCCGTCCGGGCACCAGGCGGAGTTCTGGATAATATCGTATCCCGGCAGCACGTTTCCTTCCACCAACACCGGACCGTTCTCCGTAATCGCCACATCCCAGCCGATATATCCGAGTCTCGGTTCCACCATCGCGGCGTTTAACACGAGTTCCACGGCTTTATCAAACATCGGTACGACGAAGCCTTTGATCACCGTTCCGGTATCCGGATGTGTTTCGTAGAAGACTCCTTCTTTTTCACAATATGCGGGATAACGCAGAACGCCGTCACGGTCCACCTTGGTATAGATACCGCCGCTGGTCGCATTATCCACGGGTTTATCCCCCTTTCCCATTCTCAGACACGCATAAATGAATTTGGCCGTTCCGTCTTTGACGATCGTCACCATCCGCAGGGTGTTGACGCTTTTGGCGCATAAGCGGTTCATTTCGGGGTGCTGGTGAATGGCTTCCTCGATGACGTAACGCTTTTTCGGATCCGCAGTCAGTTCTTTATAGAGCGCATAGGGATCTTCCACTTCTGCCGTACGGATCTTCCGCACATCAAGTCCGCCGAAGGAACCGGCGGCTTTGAGGAACACCGTATCGTATTTGGACAAAAACGTGCGGAACAATTCCTCGTTCATTTCGTCCACCACGTGGCATTCCCGTCCGAGGAAATTGCGGTAACGGTGAATAAATTCGGCCTTGTCGTCCACCATAGGCACCAGACTGTCGTCATTTAACATCTTGTTCAGGGCGACGCTGTGGTTCATCGTCATGTAGGTCTTGCGCTGTGCGCCTGACTTGTTTTCGAAACCGTAATTCGCGTACTCCTGGTAACCGATGCCGTAGCGCAGAATGCACCAGGCCATATCCCCCAGAATCAAAGGCGTCGGTTTCCCGGTGCGCTCATGGATGCCTTTCGCAAAGTTTCCCATGCGCTTGAAACTGCCGGAAGCGACCCGGTTCAGAAATACTTTTGCTTTGGTGATCGGATTCATGCGTTCTCCTTTCCTGCGTCGTATGACTCTAATTCCAGCCCCGGATCCGGTCCGTCGAATAAATCGCCCCGTACACCGAGCTTGTAGGCATGCCAGCCGGCTTTCGCGATCATGGCCGCGTTATCCGTACAGCACCACATCGGGGGGATCGTATAGGTCATCTCCGCGTGTTTTTCACATTCTTCCCGGATCAGCTCGCGTAACCGGGAATTCGCCGCGACGCCGCCCGCGGCCACAAAGTGTTTCGGCTGATAGATTTCAATGGCTTCACGGATCCGGTCGCGGATTTCCAATAACGCCGCTTCCTGGAAACTGCACGCCATATCGGCGGTATTCAATACTTCTCCCTTGCGCTCGATCCTTCCGAGGGACTGGATCACCGCGGATTTCAAGCCGGAAAACGAGAAGTCCAGCGGATTTTCCGTATGCACCTTCGGTAACGGATACACCGGTTTTCCTTCCTTCGCGAGTTTGTCGATCTTCGGACCGCCCGGATAGCCCAGCCCGAGAACCCGCGCAACTTTGTCGTAGGCTTCCCCGATCGCGTCATCGTGGGTCGTACCGACGATCTCAAAACGGAAATCGTCTTCCATCACGACCAATTCGGTATGTCCTCCCGAGACGACTAACGCCAATAACGGGAACCGTAACGGCGCAATATACTCGTTGGCGTAAATATGCCCGGCCAGATGATGCACCGGCACCAGCGGCTTATGATACACATAGCCTAAGGTTTTCGCGGCTAAAACTCCCACGTGCAGCGATCCGATCAGACCCGGACCCTGCGTATACGTGATCGCGTCCACGTCTTCCATGCGCACATTCGCTTCCTTCAATGCGGAAGAGATCACGTAGGAAATGTTCTCCACGTGCAGTCTTGACGCGACTTCCGGGACCACACCGCCGAACTCCGTATGTACGTTGATCTGCGACGAAACGATGTTCGACAACAGTTCTTCCCCGTTTTTCAATATCGCACAGGCGGTTTCGTCGCAGCTCGACTCAATCGCCAGAATGATTTCATCGTTCATCTTTCCAACTTCCTTCCCATCAGATATCCGTCTTCCGCGCCGTAATAATTCCTTTTCCGGGCCAGAATTTCAAACCCGAATTTCCGGTACAGCGCGATCGCCCGTTCGTTTTTCTCACGCACTTCCAGGGTAATGTTTTCCCAATCCCCGTCTGCGCCGAGTTCCGTCATCCACGTCAATAACCGCGACGCGATGCCCTTGCGGCGTTTATCATTCCGAACGGCGAGATTGGTGATCTCCGCGCGGTCGTCATAATCCCAATACCCCATATAGCCGGTGATTTCTCCGTTTTCCTCTTCATAAACCACCATCCGCCCAAACGGATTCTCGTTCATTTCATACAGGAAATCGTGCGCCGTCCAGGCTTCTTTTCCGAAACTCTCGTTTTCGATCTCCAGAACTTCCGGAAGATCTGTTTCTTCCATCGCCCTGATCATTTCTTTACCAGATACTCCGAAGAATCCTTCAGATAGACCGGAACCAGCGGATCCACCGGGTCCGCCAAGCGCCATTCGCTGCGCAGATCGGCGAAATGGTACGGCGTATCTTCCTGAAGATCTTCCTTCCCGATCGGTTTCAGGTCTCCGCGGATCTGCGCGTCCGGATGTGCCGCACAGAATCCCGCGAGTTCTTCTTCCTTCAGAATTGTATCTTCCGTTACGCGCTTTCCGTAACGGTAGTATCCGAAATACCCGCGGTGCGCCCTGGCGTCCATGTAGACGATGGCTTCTTTGGCCGTACCGGCGAGAAACTGAAGCGATCCGACCGTGTATAACGGGATTTCTTTCATCCGCGCGTAAACCTTCGCCAGAGTCATCGCAATACGGATCCCGGTGTAGGAACCCGGACCTTCCGTGATCACGATGGCCTCCACATCTTCCGGAGTAAATCCGTTTCGCGCAAGAAGGTTCTGTAATTCGGGCAGAATTTCCTCGCTTTGGTGCTTAAAACACTCCCGGTGCACGGTATCAATCGTCTTTCCCTCTTTGATCAGCGCCAGATTCAGATATCTTCCGGCGGTATCCATTCCCAATGTAATCATCCGAGCCACTCCTTTAAAAGGTGTTCTTCCGCTTCTCCCTTGGCGTTTACGCTCCAGGTGCGCGTTCCTTCTTCGTCTGCCGTCACGGTGATTTCCAGCGCGTTTTCCGGCAGATACTCCTCTATAAACATCGGCCATTCCACGACCGTGACGCCGTCCGGTTCCTCCAGGTATTCCTCAAATCCGAGATCCTGGGACACGCCTTCCAGACGGTAGGCGTCAATATGCACAAGCGGAACCCTGCCGCGGTACATTTTCATGATCGTGAACGTCGGGCTGGTGATCACACGCGTGATTCCCAAGCCTTTCGCCAGGCCCTGGGTAAACGTGGTCTTTCCCGCGCCGAGATCACCGTACATCAAAACCGTCACCGGACGGTGAATATTCTCTCCTAAGCGTTCCCCGTACCGCAGAGTTTCCTCTTTGGACCGGGTCGTGAAAGTTTTTTTCTTCTCCATGAACTACCCCTCTTTCAAATATGGTAATATACAACCATGACAAAGAAAAGACACTATGAAGCACTTTTTTTCGATTTGGACGATACTCTCCTGAGTTTTTCCAAGGCCTCCAAAGCCGCGTTCCGCGCGGTATTTGAGGAACAGGGTCTGCCCTATTCCCGGCGCCTTTTCGCGCGCTACGAAGTCATTAACCTGGCTTATTGGAAGAATCTCGAGAAAGGTCTTGTGACGATGGAAGTATTAAGCTACCGACGGTTCGAGGACCTCTTCCGCGAGTTTTCGATCGACGCCGATCCGCATCTGATCGGTGAACGGTATTTTTACCATCTGCAGTTCCAGCACCAGAAAATGCCCTATATGGCTTCCGTATTACGGGAATTACGGAAACGCGGTTACCTTCTCTACGTCATCACCAACGGGGAAGCGCGCACCCAGAAACGCCGGTATCACGATTCCGGATTGGATAGGCTGACCGAAAGACAGTTTATCTCCGGTGAAATGGGCTGTAAGAAACCCGACGTGCGTTATTTCGAGATCATCGAGGAAACCGTCCGGATTCCCCGGGAGAATATCCTGCTGATCGGAGACTCGCTCTCCTCGGATATTTCCGGAGGAAAAAACTACGGCATCGATACCTGTTGGATGACCCCGGAAAACACACCGGAGGATCCCGCCGTATTGCCGGATTACCGGATCTCGGATTTGCGTCAGTTACTGGACATTCTTCCTTAGGGAAGAGTGTTTTCTTTTACGGTTTCACGCAGAAACCGGAAGATTTCCTTCTCATCAGAAGAAGACATATCCGGAATATATTCTGCGGGCGACGGGTTATCCAGGAAGTCCCGCTTGACCCAGACCGCGTGCCATCCGGCTTTCAGACTGCCTTCGATATCGCTGGAATAACTGTCCCCGATCATCCAGAGATTTTCCGGCTTTTCGCCGGTTCTTTTTTCGTATTCCCGGAAAACCGCAAGAGCCGGCTTATTGACGCCGATATCATCCGACACCAGAATCTCTTTCTCCTCAAAGAATTCGTAGAGACCCAATGCGGTGATTTTCACGCGCTGGCGTTTGGAAGGTCCGTTGGACAAGATTCCCATGCGTACGCCGTGTTTCTGTCCCCAAAGGATGATTTCACGGAATCCGGGCTGTAAAAGGATGGAACGCATGTTGGCGGAATACTGCGCCTGAAGCGCTTCCGCCTCTTCATCACTTAATTGCACGCCGAAAACCGCAAAGGTATCCCGCACTCTTTCAATATACATTCTTTCAATGGTGATCAAACCGCGCGAATAACGGTCAAACGATTCCGCGTCGTAATGCCGCGCAGTACGGATCAGCTCGTTTTCATCCAGCGATACCCCCGGAAACAGGGAATGGAACGCGCGCAAATACGGTTCCGAGCGCAGATATAACGTATCATCCAAGTCAAATACCCACATCATTCCGAAAACCTCCCATAGGTATTGTACGACAAAATCGAAAAAAAGACCTGTCGAATGACAGGTCGAGTAAGGAACCGGCGACGAACCGTTTTCACTAGGGCCAGGCCTAGCTATACCAGCCGCTG
>CACZNO010000165.1 GCA_902782505.1 uncultured Erysipelotrichaceae bacterium
GCGAATAAGCGGGAATCGTTCCCTTCTTCACGCGCGTCATTGAGCACAAACACTTCTCCTTCCTTCACGGTATACGGGTATCCCACCACGCTTCCCGCCGCCGGATATGTTTTCATAGTCCCGGTTTCATACGGCACGATTCCGTTCACCGTGTAATACCCGTCCTCCCGTATTTCCACAACATCCCCTTCCGATGCCGCAACCCGGCCAAACCGCCACACGCCTTCGAATCTGTAAAGCACGATATCCCCGGGATAATAGGAAGAAGCCTTATACGTCACGCAAAGATCTCCGTCCTTCAGCGACGGTTCCATATCCCGGTTATGAACGATGCGGATCTCTCCGATGAACAGCCACAAAAGGATTCCCGCCAACAAAATACCGTCCACTTTCGCAATCAGTCTGATCCAGGCTTTTTTCTTTTTCACCGCATCCATCTTCCGCACCGCTCACTATTTAATACGCATCCATCCGGCTTTTTCCCTGAAAAAAACACCGGAACCGATCAATTCCGTGCTTTATGTACTATAATTTCTTCGCAAGGCCAAAGGCCGAAAGAAAAGAGGTACGAAGAATGCTGATGAATATGAAGGAACTGCTGAAAGTCGCAAAAAAGGAAAACTTTGCCGTGCCGGCTTTCAACATTTCGAGTTATGCGATGTTTTTAGGCGTCATGCGCGCCGCAGAAAAGGAAAACTCCCCGGTCATCATTGAGATCCATCCCCATGAACTTGCGTTCACGGGCGACTCGTTTACCGCCGCCATCCGTGATTATCTTTTCAAATCACCGCTTCCGTGTGTCCTTCATTTAGACCACGGCGCGTCCGTTGACGACGTCATGCGCGCCATTCAGGACGGCTTCACCTCGGTCATGATCGACGGTTCTTCCCTGCCGTTCGAAGAAAACATCGCGTTGTGCAGAAAAGTATGCGATCTGGCCCACGCGGTCAACGTCTCCGTCGAAGGCGAACTCGGCACCATCGGCGTCACGACTTCCAAGGAAGCCTACGACGCGCAGAAAATCATCTATACCGATCCGGAAGACGCGAAGACCCTGGTGGAAAAATCCGGCTTGGATTCCCTGGCTGTCGCCATCGGAACCTCCCACGGTCTTTATCCCAAAGGTGCCGTTCCGAAACTGCGTCTGGATATTCTGGAAAAAATCGCCGAAGCGGTCGACGTACCGTTAGTGCTGCACGGCGGTTCCAACAACCCGGACGAAGAGATTGCCGGCGCGGTGGTGCGCGGCATCAACAAGATCAACATCTCTTCCGACATCAAGGCGGCGTTCTATGACGCGCTGCGCGAAAAACTGCAGAATCTTAATTTACGCGAACCCAACAAGATTGAACCGTGCGGCATCGACGCGGTGGAAAAGGTCGCCGCACATAAAATCCGCCTGTTCCGTTCCAACGGCAAAGCTTCCCTCTATTAACACAAAAGTCCCGGACTTCCGGGACTTTTTCTTATCCTCTTCGCACCGACGTCACGATCCAGTCTTCGTGAATCAGCCTGTATTCATTTCCGCAGTGCGGGCAGGTTTTTTCGTGCATCGCGTCAAAGCTGGCGCCGCAGGACGGGCATGTCACCGCATGAACGCTGAACGCCGGATCCATCGCCGCGTCTTTTCCGATTTCCAGATCCGCGTACAGGACCTCGTCTCTGGCGCGGATTTTCTTATTGTAATAGAGGTCCGTCATATAAGCCCGCACGGAGATGAACAGCCGGTCTTTTTCCGCACGGCATTCGCGAATTGCCAGGGCTCCGCGGTAACGCATATCCGCCAGATTATCGAAATACGAGAGGTCCTCGTTTCCCGCGTAAATCGTCAGATCATCCCGCTTATCGGAGAACGCAATCGCGCGTAACCGGGAGATGACTTTTCCCTCAAACAGTTCATAGGAAAACTCCGGGTCGTACGGTTCCATGAATTTTCGCATCTTCTTCGCGGAATTCATAGAGCTCAAAAGCGGGACCGCTCTTCCGCCTTCGTAGAACACTTTCCCCACCAGGGTCAGACTGTACGCCATGTAGACGATAAACGCGATGATGCCGCCGATCATTGCCCCTGTAAAAAGAGTCGCCAGAATCTTGCAAACGAACGGTTCCATTTCCCAGCCAAACCACGTAGCGCCTGCCGCAAGAATTCCTGCCGCACCCCCGGAAATGAGGCACATGCGCTTGATACGGTCCATCAAACCGGCGCGTTCCACAATTCCCGGTACGGTATAATACCCGTTTACTTTCGGATAAAATCTCGACGTTTCAAACCGGGTGCCGCAATACGGACATCCGTCGCGCAGTTTCGAAGCCATCGTCCGGTTTCCGCAATTCGGACAAACGTAGGGATAATCCTTGTTGCCGTCCCGGTCCAAAACCGAGACATAGACGTTCTCCGGTTTTTTCGAACGGTAAATCTCCTTCCCGTCTTTCTGGTAGGACGCCGTGTGACTGGTTTCCTTGTATTGAATGGTCGTACGGTACGGTTCGTGATTTCTCGAAAGAGCTCCGCGGATCTCGTCCTTCACGGGAAGATATTCTTCCTTCACCGACAATCCGAGTTTCTTTAATCTTTTTTCGCGCAGATCCATGTCATACCGCACATCCAGATCCGCCGTTTCCGGTTCTCTTCCCGTTTGATTCCATGCGGAAAGTTCTCCTAAAAAGCGATCCAGAAATCCTGCGTAACGCTGAGTACTCATCACGTGCACCTCCCATGCCTGTCACGAATCATTATACGGGATTGACAGAATTCCGTCATTCGTTATTATTCAGTTATGAAACAAAATGCGTCATGGAAAAAAGCACTGTCCCTTTCGGCCGGCGGCATTGCGCTTGGAACCGGCGTATGGACCTATTGGGAAAACCGGCATCCGGATATCACCCGTTACCGGATTCTTTCCGCGCGCCTTCCCGAAGAATTTGACGGCATGAAGATCGTTCAGATTTCGGATCTTCACCAGTTTCATCTCGGCACGAAACAATCCCGCCTGATTGATGCGGTCAAAAAAGAAAAACCGGATCTGATTGCGATCACCGGGGACTTGTTCGACCCGGACCATGACGGGGAAAACGCGTTTGACTTACTGCGCGGCATCCGGGATCTTGCGCCGGTCTATTACGTCTTGGGAAACCACGAAGCCCGCATTAATAATCTTCCGGATTTTCTGAAAAAGGCGGAAGAATACGGCGTGATCCTTCTTCGGAATCGATCCGTCTTCCTCTCCAAAGGGAATGCCGTTCTCCGGATTGCGGGGATTGACGACCCGGCGTTCCGTAAATCCAAAAAAAGTCCGGAATCCGGACGCGTAAAGGAATCTCTGAAGAAGATCCGCGATGACTCCGGAAAAGACTTCTATACGGTTTTATTGAGTCACCGCCCGGAGCATTTCGAACTCTATTGCGAAGAAAAAATCGATCTCGTCCTGTCCGGTCATACCCACGGCGGTCAGTTCCGTCTTCCCTTCATCGGGGCCTTGTACGTTCCCTATCAGGGAATCTTGCCGAAATACGCCAACGGTCCGTTTCAAAAGGGACGCACGACGGAAATCATTTCCCGCGGATTGGGCTGCAGTCATATTCCCTTCCGCTTCAACAATCCGCCGGAACTCTGCGTCATCACGCTTGTCAAAGAAAAAAAGTAGACTGGTACTTTTTTGTACTTGTCTACTTTTAGCGTATCACTTCACACAGCTACTTTTTATTTCAGCGGCGAATACCCGGACCGTTCGACGATCTCCTGTCCGTCCGGGGACAGTATATAATCCAGGAACGCACGCACATAGGCTTTCCGGTTGGTTTCCAGAACGACTGCGTAGACATTTGTGACCAGCGGATACGATCCGTTTTGAATGTTTTCGACGGACGGATATACTCCGTCC
>CACZNO010000166.1 GCA_902782505.1 uncultured Erysipelotrichaceae bacterium
GTCGACAAGGCGACGAGAAACTGACAGATCACATTGCAGATCTCGATGATCCAATGGACCTTGGGATCGTAGAGATTTGCCTTGATCCCGACGCCGCATAAGAAGACAAACAGCAAAATCGCGATTCCGTACAGGAAAACCGGCAGGATATAACCCGACTGAACGGAAAGGGTAATCAGGGAAATATACAACAGAAGATATCCGCACGCCCCGGTCAGTACCGCAACTGTATTGACCTTTTTCTTTCGGGAATATAGGAAAGACAGGGCGGCGATGATCAAAAAGACCAGTCCGGGGAAGAAAAAAAGAGGCAAGCGGAACACATGGCGAAACAACATGAGCCCGGATACAAGGATTCCGGAATTCACGGTAAACACCAGGGATACGGGCATCCGGAATTTCACGATGCCAAGACCGACCAGCACTTTTCCGGTCGGAATCACAAAACCGAATACGACCGACACTGCGGCGCCGGCAAGGAAAAGGATATTCCAGGGAGCCCCCATGAGGGGGAAAAGGTTTTTCAGCAAGACCGTCATCGTGACGGTATAACAGATCGGATTCACATAATCCAGAAGACCTAACGGTACCGAAAACTTATTAAAGCGATTCATATGCCATACTCCTGAAAGGATTATAAAACAGGCACGTCAGAAGGTGTATGGAGATTGCGAAAACATGGTAAAATTATTCCGAAAGATGAACGGTAAACAAAGAAAGACAGCTTTATGGGTGAACGCGGTGATTTGCGTACTGGAAGTCATCGGATTTTATCTTGCGTTCAAAGCGCTGGGGGTTTCCGTGCTGAAATATTATACGCAGCTCAGCAACCTTCTTCTGACCGTCGGCTCGGCACTTTTGATCGCATGGATCCTGCGGCATCCGGATAAGGAAATACCGCGCTGGCTGGGGCTTCTGAAACTGATCGGGACCCTGTCGGTTTCGGTTACGTTTATCGTTGTCATCACGGTATTGTCCTGGACCATGCCGATCACTTTGTGGGATTTGCTGACGCAGGGATCGATGTTATACCATCATACGATCTGCCCGGTGCTGGGGATGCTGTCGTTTGTCCTTTGGGAACCGTTCGCGTACCGGAAAAAAGACGCGTATACCGCGTGTCTTTTTACGGCGGCATATGCGGCGGTCACGATCCCGCTGAATATCTTGCGGCTCTTGAACGGACCGTATCCGTTTCTTAAAGTATACGAACAGCCATGGTGGGCATCCGTACTCTGGGTGGTCATCATTCTCGGAGGAAATGTTCTTTTGGCGAAACTATGGATCTTCCTTAACCGGAAGTTTGCGCGCCGACATTCCATCATGAAAGGAGATACACAATGAACGAATTTCAGAAGTGCATGTTATGCCATGACGCAAAATGCCGTCTGGCGTGCGGTGTGATCGAACCCGACACGATTTTGCGCAGTTTATACTTTGACAATGCCGCCGGGGCGAAAAACCGCCTGGCGGGGAATTTCCCCTGTGCGGGATGTGACGCAAGATGCGAAAAGGACTGCCCCGCGAAGGTGAAGGTGAAAGATATCCTGACTTCGCTGGATCTCAAAGAGACAAAACCGGCGCCGGTGAACTATGAATGCCTGAAGACGGATTTCTGCGGCATTCCATTGGAGAATCCGTTCCTGTTGTCTTCCAGCGTCGTCGCGTCGACCTACGACATGTGCGCCAGAGCGTTTGAAGCCGGATGGGCAGGGGCCGCGTTTAAGACGGTATGCTTAATGGACATTGACGAAGCTTCGCCGCGTTTTTCCGCGATCCACGGCGATCATCACCGCATTGTCGGATTCAAGAACATCGAACAGCTGAGCGATCACACATTAGTGGAAAATATCCGGATTTTCAGAAAACTCAAAGAGAACTATCCGGAGAAATTCTTACTGGTGTCGATCATGGGACGCAACGAAGAAGAGTGGGCTTATCTGGCCGATAAAATGAATGATTCCGGAGCGGACGCGCTGGAACTGAATTTCTCCTGTCCCAATATGACCGCGGAAGGCACCGGCAGCGATGTCGGGCAGATTCCGGAGCTGGTGGAACGCTATACGCGCGTGGTGACGGAACATACGAATCTTCCGTTTATCGCCAAACTGACGCCGAATGTCACGCACATTGAAGACAGTGCGGATGCGGCGATCAGAGGCGGAGCGGACGGCGTTGCGGCGATCAATACGGTCAAAAGCCTGATCGAAGTCGACATTGATCCCAAGGACGGGATTTACTACGCGTCGATCGGCGGATATTCCGGCAAAGCCGTGAAACCGATCGCCCTGCGGTTTATCGCGGAATTATCGAAGGACCCGCACCTGAAAGGCCATCATATCAGCGCCATGGGCGGTATTGAGACCTGGAAGGACGCGCTGGAATTCATCGTGTTAGGCGCGGATACCGTACAGGTTACGACCGCCGTCATGCAATACGGCTACCGCATCATCGACGATCTTCGCGAAGGTCTGGCGCTTTACCTGGCGGAAAAGGGCTATTCCAGCGTCCGTGAGCTGACGAAATCCACGATCCGCGGAATTGTGCCTACCGACGCGTTAGACCGTTCCTACGTGATTTATCCGCGGTTTTTACGCGAAAAATGCGTCGGATGCGGCCGGTGTTACATCTCGTGCATGGATGGGGGACACCAGGCTATCACGATGAAAGAAGGCAAGCCGCTGTTGGATGCGAAAAAGTGCGTCGGCTGTCATTTGTGCGTATTGGTGTGCCCGAGCGAGGCGGTCATATCTTCGGAAAAACGGGTTCCCAAGAAATAATCTTCCAAGCCTCCGCAAGGAGGTTTTTTTTGTGAACCCGGTTCAAAATAATAACAAGCCTGCTTGAAAACATGCTACAATATTCCTGATATTGCGGGAGAGGATTATCATTATGGAATCGAATCAAACCTACATTCAGCGTACCAGCGGTCTGAAATCGAAAGACTATATCGGTTACGCGATGATCGACACGGCAGGCTGTCTTTTGTTTGCGCTTGTCACCACGTTATTACAGAAGTTCTACACGGATATCTTCCATCTGAGCCCGATGTTCATCATGATCATGTTCATCGTGGCGAGAGTCTGGGACGGGATCAACGACCCGATCATGGGAAGAATCTGCGACACCGTGGAACCGGGTCCGAAGGGACGTTACAGAAAGTGGATCTTATACGCGGCGGGTCCTTTGGCCCTCAGCGCGGTATTGATGTTCTTAAAACTGCCGGGAATCGGGGAAGACGGAAACTATGTCATGACCTGCGTCTACGCGACCGTGACGTACATTCTCTTCGGTATGGCGTATACCGTATTACAGATCCCGTACGGATCTTTGGCGTCGGTTGTCACGACGGACGCGCATGAACGTTCGAAACTGTCGGTATTCCGTTCCATCGGCGCGGCGTTAGGCTCCATTCCGGTCTTGGTCATCGCGAGCTTCGCCTATGCGAAACGCTTGGATGAAGCGGGAAATGTCGTCATCGGGGAAAACGGCAAGGCCATTACCGATATGCAGTACAAACCGGTCATTCTCGGCGTCTGCATCATGGCCGTGGTGAGTTTCATTATGCTGATGATCGCGTACCGTCTGAACACGGAACGCGTCAAGACCAAGCCGCAGGAAAAGAAGAAGGGCAATACCGCCAAGATCATCAAGGCGTTATTCCATAACCGCGCTTTCGTCGCGATTACGATGGTATCGATGCTGCTTCTGGCCGGACAGATGTTCACCCAGAGTTTCTATACGTATTTGTTCGATGACTATTTCCATGCCAACTGGATGAACCTGGCGACCCAGGCGTGCACCTATTCGCCGATGATCATCTTCATGTTCTTCTTACCGAACTTAACCAAGGCCAAGGGCAAGAAGGAAGTCACCCAGATCGGTATGACGCTGGCGGCGCTGGCGAACCTGGTGCTGTTCTTCTTAAAAGGCATGAATCCGGATACGCTCATCTGGGTCTTCCTGGCAATGAACTTCATCAGCGGATGCGGTCTTACGACATTGGTCATGCAGTTATGGGCGATGGTCGCGGACGCGATCGACGATATCGAAATCACCAGCGGAAACCGGGAAGACGGCACCGCGTATTCCGTATTCAATCTGTTCCGCAAAGTCGGTCAGGTTCTTGCGGCAGTCTGCGTCAACAGCGCTTTGATCGGCATGGATTACAAGTATGAAAAAGGCGCGGTTCAGACATTGGAAAACCTCAAGGTCATGTACAATCTGGGTACCCTGATCCCGGCGATCATCTTCGGAATCATGGCGGTTATCCTGTTTGTATGGTACCCCCTCAGCAAGAAAAAGACCGAGGAACTGCAGGTCCGCAAGGAACACAAGCTGAAGGAATCCTACGAGGCCAACGAAATCGACATCTAAACCTGTATAACGTAAAGCGGACGGGAATACCGTCCGCTTTTTTCGTTAAATTTTTTCAAACCAGACCGGAAGATCGTGAATCGTACATTGTACGGATACGGTGCTTCCGCCGGGAACCGGATCTCCTTCGCCGCGCAGCTTCCATCCGTCTTTGTTTCGCGGAAGAAGGACTTTGACGGTATCAGCTCCTTCGTCATAGACCGGGCAGGCCAGGATCTTGTCTCCCAAGAAGAACCAGTCGGCTTCTTCGTCATATTCCGGATCAAACAGGAACACCGGTTTGATCAACGGATCGCCGGTAAGAACGCAGTCATCCATCGAGGATTTCAGATAGGGAATCAGCCGCTCGCGTAAGGCGAAGATGCTGCGTACTTCCGTCATAAGTTCGGGATAAAGCCAGGGCATCGTGGAAGGTTCGCCCGGTTTCCAGGAGTGTAAC
>CACZNO010000167.1 GCA_902782505.1 uncultured Erysipelotrichaceae bacterium
AAGAGGAATACCGCAAGATGTACCGCGGTGTCACGGCCTTTTTAAACGGGGATACGGCGGAAGTGCGGAGGATGTTACGGGAAAAAAGGGACGAAGCGAGCGAACAGCTGCGGTTTGAAGACGCCGGGAAGTACCAGAAGATGCTGGAATCTCTGGACTATGTCACCGACAAGCAGCAGATCGACTTTGACAACCGCAAAAACACCGACGCCTTCAACTATTATTTCGATAAAGGCTACATTGCGGTGCAGGGCTTGTTTATCCGTCAGGGACAGCTTCTGGACCGTACGTTTACCTTAAAACCCTTATACGAAGAACCCAAGGAAGCCTTTGAAAGCGTGGTCTTACAATACTACGAGAACCATCCCTTACCGCATGAAATCTTATTGCCGGAAGAAGAAAAGGGCGATGTGCTGGAAGAATTGCTGGAAGGAAAAATCCGGTTCCCGCAGAAAGGGCGTTACAGAAAACTCGTGGACCTTGCCAAAAACAACGCCCGCACCAAGCTCGAACAGCAGTTCGAAGTCATGGAAACCAAGCTCATGAAGGAAGAAAAGGCGTTGGCACGTTTATCCGAACTCATCGGCGGCAAGGATGTCTCGGTGATCGAGATGTTCGATAACTCGCATATCTCCGGCACCGATGCGGTGGCAGGATTGGTGGTATACCGGGACGGGATCCCCGACAAATCGTCGTACCGCAAATACCGCGTACATTCCGGCGCGGATGATTACGCGAATATGAAAGAAGTCATCTACCGCCGCTATTTCCGGCTTTTGACCGAGAACAGGCCGATGCCGGATATCCTGATGGTCGACGGCGGCTACGGACAGATCCGGATCGCCGTGGACGTTCTGGAATCCCTGGGACTGGAAGAAAAGGTTACCGTGTTGGGCGCGGTCAAGGATGATCATCACCGCACCGCGTCCTTAATGAATCAATACGGGGAGATCCTGCCGGTGGATCCTTCCGAAGAACTGTTTTTCTTATTGACGCGCATGCAGGACGAAGTGCCCCGGTTCGCGATTTCCTATCACCGCGATCTTCGCTCCAAACACATGTCCGGCTCGGAACTCGACGACATCAAGGGCATCGGCCCCAAGAAAAGGGAGAAGCTGCTGGAAGCCTTCGCATCGTTTGAGGCTATCAAAAACGCGGACATCGACGCGCTGAAAAAAGTGCTGGATGAGAAAACCGCACGGGAAGTATATGCGTATTTCCATCCGGGAACGGAAGTAGTATAATCGTAGGAGTTTAAGGAGGCAAAGTATGATCGGTATTGTGGATTCCGGTTTGGGAGGCGTCGCGACGTGTTTCCATCTGCGTAAAAAACACCCGCGGACTTCTTTTCTGGTGCTTGCCGATCAGAAAAACGCTCCGTACGGCGACAAGACCAAGGAAGAATTGCTGGAGATCGCACGGGACAATATCCGCTGGTTTTACAATCAGGGAATCCGCGAAGTGATCATCGCCTGCAACACCCTTTGTTCGACGGTGTACCCGGAATTGGTCGAAGAGTTCCCGGATATGAAACTCTGGAACATCATCGACCTGGAACTGGAGAACCTGCGTCATAAGAGATTCCGTTCCGTATTGATCATGGCGACCAGCGCCACGATCCGTATGAAACGCTACGAAGACGGGATCCGGAAAATGTTCCCGAAGCGGACGGTCTATGCCAAAGCGACGCCGAAACTGGTGCCGATGATCGAAGGGGGAGAGAACCCGTTTACGATCCGGGATGTTCTGGCAGACTATCTGGCGCCTTATCGGGACAAGGCGGACGCGGTGTTGCTGGGATGCACGCATTACCCGCTGGTATCCGCACAAATACACGAAGTTCTGCCGGCCCGTCAGTTCGATCCCAACGAAGGAATTGAAAAGGCGGTATCTTTCCCGGAGGAAGAAAATCCTGCCTTGCGGATCTATACTTCCCATGACGCGGAAAATCTGGAAAAGGCGATCCGCCTGCTGTTCGGGGAAGAATGCGAGGTGGAGGAACGATGAAGGCGCATCTTGTGGTGATGTCGGATTCGCACGGGTACGATGAAGCGGTGGAACAGATCCTGAAGGAAAATCCTGCCGCGGATGCGTACATTCATTGCGGCGATCTCTCCAGTCCGGACGATCTGTTTCCCCAATTGATCCTGGTAAAAGGCAACAACGATTATTACACCAAGGCTCCTTATGAAAGGGTATTGCTGCTCGGGGGGATGCGGATCTACCTCTGTCATTCCCATAAGCTGTACGGATACCCGGCACGCCATGCCCTGGCAAGAAGGGCTAAGGAACTGAAATGCCCGCTGGCTCTTTACGGTCATACCCATCGCTTTGACGATTCGGAAGCGCTCGGCGTCCGGTTAGTGAATCCGGGGTCCTGCTGGTACAACCGGGATATGAGCGATCCCTGTTACGCGGTCGTGGATATCGAAGACGGAAAGATCAAAGTGACGCGAAAAACACTACAAATGAGATAACGGCTGCGATAAGCCGTTTTTTGGTGAAGACGTGTCGATTGTGATTGAGACATGGGGCGTGTTGTGATAAAATATTTCGGTAAAAAATGAGGGATGCTATATGGAACATCAGAAGATTATCAACATCGCAGTCATCGCACACGTAGACGCCGGCAAGTCCACCCTGGTGGACGCTTTCCTGAAACAGTCGGGTGTTTTCCGTGAAGGCGAGAAAGTTGTCGACTGCGTTATGGACTCCAACGCGCTGGAACGCGAACGCGGAATTACGATTTATTCCAAGAACTGTTCGGTGCAGTACAAGGACTACAAGATCAACATCGTGGATACTCCGGGCCACGCGGATTTCTCGAGCGAAGTCGAACGGATCATCCGCACGGTCGATACGGTTATTCTTCTGGTGGACGCCTCGGAAGGACCGATGCCGCAGACCCGCTATGTTTTACAGAAATCCCTCGAACTCGGCTTACGTCCGATCTTATTGATCAACAAGATCGACAAGAAGGACCAGCGTGCGATCGAAGTCGTGGATCTGGTATATGAACTGTTCCTGGAACTCAACGCAACGGACGAACAGCTGGACTTCCCGATCTTATACGGTATCGCGAGAGAGGGCATCGTCAAGGAACGCATCACCGATCCGAATAACGGTATCGTTCCGTTGTTTGAAACGATCATCCGTCATTGCAAGGAATACCCGAATCTGGACAGGGAACCGTTACAGATGCAGGTGTGCTCGCTGGCGTACGA
>CACZNO010000168.1 GCA_902782505.1 uncultured Erysipelotrichaceae bacterium
GAGAATAATTCCAGACCATTCATACTATTGTCTCCTTTATGGTTCTATTTGTATTTTATAACACCCGGCGTTTATCTTGAAGTTTTCAAAACGGATAAATATAATAGTTTTACCAAAAAAAGAGAAGAAGTATGAGATTTCCAAGACCGCGGCATAAACCGACGATGCTGCTGCCGCTTACCGAAGTATTTTCGTGCTTAGCGGCGGGAACCTTAGCCATGTTTCCGGTAGTCATGGTGTTTTATGAAGCGGAAAAACTCAGTTTCTGGGGATGGGTACTCATCGTCATCTATCTGACTATTCTTATCAGTATTGTCGCCGTTCTCAAATACATCCGTGAACGCCGGTATCTGAAAGCCCTTCTCGGAGAAGAAGGGTATTACGATTTTTTCCCGGAAGAAATCGTGCGGGAAGAACGGATCCACCGGTGGAAGAAGCGGTTTTCCCGCAAAGAAAAAGATCCCTGGGAAGATCCGGAAGAGGATACCTGGGACCGGGAGAAATTCATGTAACTCTAGAGATTCCAATCCTTCCGCAGCTCAGCGCGGAGGGATTTTTTCGTATCGTCATCGCAAAAGGCCGCGTCTACAGCGTTGTATGTACAGCGCATCAGTTCATCTTCCGTAACGCCGATCATGCGCAGCTGCGCGTGCTCGTTGAAGAGGTTTGTTTTGGCAAAGATCCGGTTGTCGGTATTCAAGGTCACGAAAACGCCCCGGCGGATCAGTTCGCGCACCGGATGGCTTGCGTAGTTCAGCGTTGACTTGATGTTGGAGGTCACACAGACTTCCAACGGAATTCTTTTGGCGATCAGTTCTTCCAGAATTACAGGGTCGCTGACCGCGTTGATGCCGTGCCCGATTCTTTGCGCGCCTAAATCGACGGCGTCTTTCACGTGGGAGGCAATCCCCATTTCTCCGGCATGGATTGTATAGGGAATTCCGAGTTCCCGTGCTTTTTCAAAATACGGCGCATAGTCTTTCAGGGGACAGTTGTTTTCGTAACCGGCAAGATCCAGACCGACCGCGCCTTTGCCGAGGAGTTCCTTCGTGACGAAGACGGTTTCCAGGTTTTGTTCATGATTACAGGAGGCGCTTTCTCCTTTGTGCATTAAACAGTTGATGATGCCGATGCGGATCGGGGGATTGTCGTTTTGTGCCTGTTTGGCACCGTCAATGACGGCTTTCAGGGCTTCATATTGGGTAAGTCCCCGGGCAGTGTGCTGTTGGGAAGCGAACCGGATCTCCGCGTACAGAATTCCTTCGCCGGCCAGGGTTTTGACCAGTTCGTACGCGGCGTCATATAAATCTTCGCGGGTCTGCAGTATATCGCAGACCAATTGGAATTTCTGAATGCTGACGGCACGCGGGGCAAAGTTTTTTCCGTATAAAAGGTCATAGTACTCCTGAAAAGAAGTTTCCGGAGGAATCACTCCCTGCGACAGGGACCGTTCATAGGCCCAGCGAATGTTCAAGGAGCCGTCCAGATGGATGTGCAGTTCGATTTTCGCGGTATTCATACGTACCTCCGTTTATATTGTAAAAGAAAACATGGTATCATCAAGATATATGAAAACGAAAAGACAAAAAGCACTCTGGACGGTGATTTATCTCACCCTGTACGCGGTATTGACATACAAGGCGCTGGATTATTTCTACAGCGCGGGAGACCGCGCGGCGTATCCGTATGTCATCATGGGATGCGGATTGTTTGTGCTGCTTCATATCCTCTTACAGAGTCTTAGGATTATGCCGGTTTGGATCGCGTTGATCGTCAACGGGTTATTGGTCCTGATGACGCTGTCGCTGGAATTGTCCGCGTTGTTTCCCGGGGTGTATTACTTCGGTGATTTCTCCCTCGTTTTGTACTTCGCGTTACAGCCGTTTATGCTTCTGGCGGCGGAGTTTGCGGGCAGTTCGATGTTCTGGATGATGCTTCTTCCGCTGGCGGTTTCCGCACCGTTTTTATGGCGTGATGTACGCCGGCGATAGGTCTTCCGTTTGGAAAAGCACCTTGTCAGTTTGAAAAATACAGGCTATACTTGTTCCATACCATGAAACACACGAGACTGTATTATACCTATTGCGGATAAAGAAGGGCGTTGCGATAATGCCCGCTTTGTATTGCTCGGTGTTATCTTCATGATTCGGTTCGAAGCCATATGGATAACGCCATATGGTTTTTTTGAA
>CACZNO010000169.1 GCA_902782505.1 uncultured Erysipelotrichaceae bacterium
CGATCTGGTGATCAATGAGGGGATTTCCTGGGAAGAAAACCCGGATCCGGAGAAACTGTACCGCCGGATCATCGACGCGGAATCGATCCGGTTTATGGATATTCTGATTCCATCCGAAGACTCCCTGATTACTCTATCCTGGGATGATCTCTATATGTCGGTGTATCATCCTTCCGCGGAATTGCTGGAGACGATCCGGGATCTCGCGGCTTCCGAAGGGTTGTTCGTCCGTCCCGCAGCGGAATGACGCATGAAAAAAAGTCCTTTACGCGAAGGACTTTTTTGTGGTATGAATAGTACCGTTATGCGAAAGGAGGCTGTGTACGTGCAGACATTCAACTATCACACGCATACCAAACGCTGCGGACACGCGTCCGGAACCGATGAAGATTATGTAAAAGCCGCGATCCAAGCCGGCTATTCGATTCTGGGGTTTTCCGATCATGCACCGTATAAGGACGTACCGCTGGACTGGGCGCGGATGTCCTATGAGAAATTGTTCGATTATATTCAAAGCGTAAACCGCTTAAAAGAGGAATACAAAGGCCGTCTGGAGATTCATCTGGGCCTGGAAACCGAGTTTTATCCGGAATATCTGGAGGAAAAGCGCAAATTACGGGACAAGGTGGAATACCTGATCCTGGGACAGCACTTCACCGATCCTTCCGCCAAGCGCAGTTTCTTCCGTCCCAGCACCGACGAAGATATCCTGCAGTACGCGGAAAACATCTGCCGGGGATTGGATACCGGACTCTTTACGTATCTGGCGCATCCGGATGTCTACGTTTTCCAGCAGGAAGAATTCAACGAGACCTGCAGGAAAGCCGCGCACATCATCTGTAAGAAGGCAGAAGAAACCGGAACCCCGTTGGAAATCAATGTCCATGGGATCCTGCGGGGAAAACACCTGTTCCAAAACGGCGAACAGTATTACTATCCGCACAAGGATTTCTGGCGCATTGCGGCCGGATACAACGTAAAATGCCTGTTCGGAATTGATGCGCATAACCCCTCGCAGCTCACGGATCTGGAGTCGTTACGGAAAGCCGAAGAGGAACTTTCGGATCTGGGACTGCAATATGTGAAAGAACCGTTGTCATTCCGGTAAAAAACACCGTGTTGTTTAAGGGAAACACACGGTTTTTTCTTTGATTCCTGTATAATAAGAAGTAGAAAAACCGGAGGATCAATCATGAATTTTAAGGGCAGAGATTTTTTGAAGTTGCTGGATTTTACGCCGGAAGAAATTACGTATATGCTGGACGTCGCGGCGGCGTTCAAGCGCCTGAAACACGCGGATATCGAGCACGAATATCTGCGCCGCAAGAATGTCGTCTTATTGTTCGAAAAAGATTCGACGCGCACAAGATGTTCGTTCGAAGTAGCGAGCGCCGATCTCGGAATGAAATCAACGTACCTCGGACCGACCGGTTCGCAAGTCGGAAAGAAAGAATCGATCAAGGATACCGCGCGGGTGTTGTCCCGTATGTACCAGGGCATAGAATACCGCGGGTTTGACCAGTCGATCGTGGAGGAACTGGCGGAATATGCCAGCGTACCGGTCTGGAACGGATTGACGACCCAGTTCCATCCGACGCAGATGCTGGCGGATTTCCTGACGATCCGCGAACACTTCGGATCCTTTAAAAACCTGCAGCTGACATTCATGGGTGATGCCTGCAATAACGCCGGGAATTCCCTGATGGTGACATCTGCGAAACTGGGTGTGAACTTTGTCGCGTGCGGTCCGAAAGAACTCTGGCCGGATCCGGAACTGGTTGCGACATGCCGTAAGATTGCGGCGGAAAACGGATCGACCGTTACGCTGACCGACGACAAGGAAGAAGGATTGAAAAACGCGAATATCGTATATGTGGATGTCTGGGTATCGATGGGGGAACCGGAAGAACTCTGGGCGAAACGGATCGCG
Organism: uncultured Erysipelotrichaceae bacterium; assembly: GCA_902782505.1. GTDB lineage: Bacteria > Bacillota_I > Bacilli_A > Erysipelotrichales > Erysipelotrichaceae > RUG11872. Next base: position 1,931 of record CACZNO010000169.1, read on the forward strand.
TTATTACAGCCTTACCAGCTGACCAAGGAAGTGATGGCGATGGCGAAACCGGATTGCGTATTGATGCACGCGCTGCCTTCGTTCCACAATACGGAAACCACGATCGCCAAGGATATCGAAAAGAAATTCGGATTAAAGGAAATGGAAGTCACGGACGAAGTGTTCGAAAGTGACCGGTCCATCGTCTTTGATGAAGCGGAAAACCGGATGCACACGATCAAGGCCGTGATGTACCTGACCTTATCCGACGGAGAGGAAATCAAACATGAACTCCATTCATAATTTCAGTGAAATCGCTCCGCTGAAGACCGTGCTGATGCACCGTCCGGGAAAGGAATTTGCGAATCTGACGCCGAATACCTTACAGAGACTATTGTTCGATGATATTCCGGATCTTCCTTTGGC
>CACZNO010000170.1 GCA_902782505.1 uncultured Erysipelotrichaceae bacterium
AAGTTCTACGTAGACGGTTACAAGGGCGATGAACTGGCGGCGAAGAAGATCGAAAGCCGCAAGATCACCCTGGGCGTTCGTCCGGAACATATGGTTCTGCGCGAAGAAAAAGGACCGGATACGCTGGAATGCACGCTGGAAGTCAATGAAATGATGGGCTCCGAACTGCATCTGCATATGCTGACGAAGTCGGGCAAGAAGATCATCGTCCGTGTGCCGACGATCTCGATGCCGGCGCATGTCCGCGATAATCTCGCGTACGGCAGCAAGCTGTATGTTTCGTTCGAAGGAAAGGCAATGCACTTCTTCGATCCGGAATCCACCAACAACCTGATTTACTAAACACAATGTACAGTACGGAAAACGCAAGGAGGGATTCCTTCCTGCGTTTTCCTTAGAAAGGGCAGCTTATGAGGAAAAAACGCTGGATATTAATTATGATGGCAATCGCTCTTAGTATGATGCCGCTTACCGGCTGCAAGGAAAAGAAGGCGGAAATCGTCGATGACAACTACCGGAATGTGTATGAGATCTTCGTAGCGTCCTTCAACGATTCCGACGGAGACAAGGTCGGAGATCTGAACGGAGTGACCGCGAAACTGGACTACATTCAGGATATGGGATACACGGCGATCTGGTTCATGCCGATCCATCCTTCGCCGTCTTACCACAAATACGACGTTACGGATTACTACGGGATCGACGAAGCGTACGGGACCATGGAGGATTTTGACAAACTGGTGGCGGAAGCCCATAAGCGTGATATCAACATCATTCTGGACCTGGTCGTCAATCATTCATCGAGTTCCCATCCGTGGTTTTTAAGCGCGAAGACCGCGTACGCCAACAACAAGGAATCCGAGTATCTGGACTGGTACAATTTCACCGATCACTTCATGCAGGGCTACGCCAAGATCAACAATACTGCGTACTATGAAGCGCGGTTCGTCGATTCGATGCCGGATCTGAATCTTTCCAACGAGGAAGTCCGCGCGGAAATCGTCAAGATCATGAAGTTCTGGCTGGATAAAGGCGTCGACGGGTTCCGTTTGGACGCGGTGACCAGTTACTATACCGGAAACCACGGCTACAGCACCGATTTTATCAACTGGCTGAATACGGAAGCCAAGAAGATCAAGGAAGACTGTTATATTGTCGGGGAATGCTGGGAAAGTGATTCCGTCATCAAACAGTACTATACTTCCGGTGCGGATTCCTTCTTCCAGTTCTCCATGTCGCAGGGCGACGGAACGATCGCGAAGTGCCTGAAGGTGACCTCGCCGGCGCGGTATTACAAGAACGCCATGGAAAGCGCATGGAAGCTGGCGGGTACGGCGATTCCGGCGATTTTCCTGGATAACCACGACGTGAACCGGATCACCGGCGGCATCGGACGTTCCAAGACCGCGGAAACCAAGATGGCTTACGGACTGGCGGCGATGATCGGCGGCTGTATCTACACGTATTACGGCACGGAAATCGGCATGGTCGGATCGGGCAAGGACGAGAACAAGCGGATCGCGATGTTGTGGGATTCGGACGATACCTCGAAACTCTGTAAGAATCCTGCCGGCGCGACGCAAAGCGAATATGCGTATCCGGGCGTCAAGCAGCAGCAGTCCGATAAGAATTCGCTTCTGAATTACCACAAGACCGTCAACAATCTCCGCAACAAGTATCCCTCGATTGCCAGAGGTACGGCCGAATTCGTGGACAGCCTTTCTTCGGATGATGTGCTCGTACTCAAGAAGACCTGGAACGAGGAAACCATCGTCATGGTGATCAATCTGCACGCGGAAAACACCTATGACATCAATCTGGAATCGCTCGGTTCTCTGAAACTCGGCGATTATGCCGCGGCGAAAGACAGCAAGACCGAATACAAGGGAAACGTCTTAGCCATCGGTCCTTATACCATTGCGATTTTGACAGGAGGAAAATAGAATGCGAAGAATCGTCGTGTTCCTTCTCGCCGTTTTGATGATCATCACTTTGGCGGGATGTTCGGGATCCGGAGGAAAAGTTCCGGAGAATCCCATGGCGAAAAGTTCCGATACTCTGTACGTAAAGAAACTAAATCTTCCGGAAGGCTTCATCAAGGGAGCCGACGTCAGTTCCGTACTGGCGCTGGAAGCTTCGGGAGTCAAGTTCTACGGGTATGACGGAAACGAAACCGACATCTTCCAAACGCTGGCGGAAAGCGGCATCAACTACATCCGCGTCCGGGTCTGGAATGACCCCTATGACGCCAACGGGAACGGTTACGGCGGAGGAAACAACGACATCCGCGCGGCTTTGGAAATCGGCAAGCGTGTTACCAAATACGGCATGAAGCTTCTGGTGGATTTCCATTATTCCGATTTCTGGGCAGATCCCGGAAAACAGATGGTTCCGAAAGCCTGGGACAAGATGGACATTGACGAAAAGACAGAAGCTCTCTATCAATACACGAAGGATTCCCTGAGTGAATTGAAAAAGGCGAAAGTGAACGTCGGCATGGTGCAGATCGGAAACGAGACCAACGGCGCCATGTGCGGGGAAAACACGTGGTTCAATATCGCGAAGTTGATGGCTGCGGGATCCAAGGCGGTCAGGGAAGTGTTCCCGGACGCCAAAGTCGCCGTACATTTCGCGAATCCGGAAAGCGGCAGTTATGCGAACTACGCGTCCAAACTGGCGTACTACAATCTGGACTACGATGTCTTCGCGTCTTCGTATTATCCGTACTGGCACGGGACCCTGGAAAATCTGATTGCGGAACTTGACAACATCACCGATACCTACGGCAAGGAAGTCATGGTGGCGGAAACTTCGTATGCCTTCACCGCGGAAGACTCGGATTTCAACGGAAACACGATTTCCGGCGGCTCGGGCATCGTTAAGAATTACCCGTTCACCGTTCAGGGACAGGCGAACTGTATCATCGATACGATGGAAGCCGTCACAAAGATGAAAAAGGGTATCGGCGTGTTCTATTGGGAAATCGCATGGATCACGGTCGGACAGAATTCCTGGGAAGAAAACAGCGCGCTTTGGGAGAAATACGGCTCCGGCTGGGCTTCCAGCTACGCCCGGGCTTATGATCCGAAAGACGCCGGCAAGTATTACGGCGGAAGCGCGGTCGATAACCAGGCGATGTTTGACGCCAAAGGACATCCGTTGGAATCCCTGAAACTCTGGAACTTAGTCGACACCGGAAACGAAATCGAAAAGAAACCGGACGCCATCGCCGATACGACGGTTATTCAGGATATCAACGATCCGATCGTTTTACCGGATACGGTCAATGCGATCATGAACGACAATTCCTCTTCGGCGGTATCTGTTACATGGGATCCGGTCAATGAGGAAGAACTGAAGAAGTCCGGTATCGGAACCTACGAGATTCACGGAAAGGCAGACGGCAAGGACGCAGTTTTGTATCTGAATCTCATTGAGTACAATTACCTGCAGAATTATTCGTTTGAAGACGGTACGGAAGCCCCGTGGGTATTGACCGATCATTCCAAGTGCGAACAGGCCTACGTGGAAGAAAAGTCGACGGATTCCCTGACGGGGAACTGGCATTATCATTTCTGGAGCCCCGCGAAGAACTCGATCAACTACGATCTGACGCAGACAGCCGAAGTGAAGCCGGGCACCTACAAGTTTACGATTTCCATCATGGGCGGTGACGCCGGAAAGACGGATATCTACATGTACGCGATGATCAACGGGGAAATTGTTGACAAAAAACCGCTGGCACTCACCGGCTACAACAACTGGAATTCCGATACGATTCATACTATTGAAGTCAAAGAGGGCGATGTCCTCACCGTCGGAATTCACGTTGCGTGCGAAGGCGAAGGAAACGGCGCCTGGGGCAAGATCGACGACGCTCTGTTGAATTCCGAATAAAAAGAAAAAACCGCACGGTCTGATTCGAACAGCCGCGCGGTTTTATCATGCGAAGATGAAGCGCATCTTGAAGACGGTTTTCTCTTTCTTTCCTTCAAACAGGAGACTGTCCCCGGTTTCTTCCTTCAGGATTTGCAGGACGTCTCCGTATGTAGCCTCGGATACATATTCGGAAACAACGGATACGAGTTTCCGCCGGTGCCAGGAAAGATCCGCGTCATCAAGCGCGATATCGAAGTAGCGTGTATTGTTCATGTGCGAATTCAGATCGCAATAGCTGAACGGTACACGGAACTCGCTTTCCAAGTCCGGATTTTTTACCGACGGCAGGCGCGAAGGAAGGGCAGGATCATGGTCCGTAGGAGTTCCCGGAATGACGATGCCGTTTTTCTCCGGAAAAATGAACCGGCGCGTTTTCTCGTCAACCAGCGTCCATAGGGAACTTCCTTCCATCAGGATTTCGCCGGATTCATGAACCAGGCGGTAATAGCGCGGGAATAACACGTGCATCGTGTCCCCGGGCCA
>CACZNO010000171.1 GCA_902782505.1 uncultured Erysipelotrichaceae bacterium
GCGTACGATACTCTTTACGGGAAAACGGAAGAAGAAATCCCGGCGGAGAAAATGGACGAAATTCAACAGGTTCACGATCTGACGTTAGCCGCCGCGAAACAAAAAGGAGACGGCGATACGCTGTTCGAACTATTGCGTTATGAACTGGAAAACGCGAAGACCGAACAGAAGATCTGTTATGAAAAGGGGATTTCCGTCAGCGATCCCTATCAATGCGAAACCGACCGTAAACACGCGATCATTTTAGGCTGCACCCAACAGAACTACCCGCAAAACATCGCGCAGAACGGATTCTTTGACGAACAATACACGGAAAACATTCCCGGATTTCCATCGCTGGTGGAACGGAATGAAACTTTCTCTTCAGGATATGACCGTTTCCTGCGCGGGTTTGAGGAAGTGATTTTCTCCTATCCGGCTGCCGGCGTGAACGGCGATCAGTTCCAGCGCAGCGCGCTGATTGCGGATTATGCGGAAAAAGACGCGGAACACCGGGTCATCGAATACCCCTGGCCGTATACGGAGATGGAATCCTATTTCCGCCCCGAGGAAAAGATCAGTCCGGCTTCCGCAAAGAAAATCTATATGAAAAACGGACGCCTAAGAGCTTCGCCGAGCGCGTTGTCTTCGTATGTCGGATGCCCGTTTCAGTACTTTATCGAAAGAGGTCTCGGCCTGCAGGACGAAGAGCCTTTGGCGATCGGTTCCAATACGATCGGAAGCATCCAGCACAGCCTTCTGGAACGGTATTTCCGTGACGAGATCGATCTGACGGAAGACAATCTCGAAGAATCCTTGGAGCCCTATTTCGAAGTCATGAAGGAACTGATGATCAACGGAGCGGAGGAAATCGACGCGATGAAGACCCGGTTAGCCTGGGGTTTTGTGCGTTCTTTACGCTTCCTGAAGGATTTCCGGGCGAAGGATACCTATCATTACGCCCCGGAAGAACCCGTAAATTACCGGTTTGAGATCGGCGGATATCCGTTTGAACTCAACGGAAAAATCGACCGTCTGGATACCGACGCGCAAAACTACCGCATCATCGACTACAAGAGTTCGGAAAAAGAAGTGAAGATAGAAAATGTGAAGAAGGGAATCAACTTCCAGCTTCTGGCGTACCTCGTGTTCTATTATCTGAAGACAAAAGAGGAAACAGGGACCGAAATGATTCCGGAACTGTTTGCGTATTTTTCCATGAAAAATAAGACAATTTCAGCGAAAGAGGAAGATCCGCGTCACGCTAAAACGGATGAAGAACTGCGCAAGGAAGACGCACGGTATGCGGCGTACCTGACAAAGGATGTTTCGGTGGATGAAGAGATGTTTACCGTCGAGAATAAGGCCGGTAAAGGTAATATCGACGTGATGGATTTCGGTGAAATTACGGAAGTTCTGGAAAAACTGTATGAGGCGATTGCCCAAAGAATTCTCTCAGGCCGGATCGCGATCGAACCGACCGACAGACATTGTGTTTTCTGTAACTATTCCGACATCTGCCATCACGACAAAGAAGATACCCTGAACAAAACGGAGATGGAAACTCTGGTGCAGGAAGAGGAGGAGTAGGCTATGGCATTGAATGCGCAGCAACAGGCGATCAACCGGATCACCGGGAAAAACGTCATCGTCTCCGCCTCCGCCGGGACCGGGAAGACCACGGTTCTGACCGCGCGGATCATCGGATACCTGCAGGATGAGCGAAACGACATCAGCGAATATCTGATCGTATCCTTTACGGAAGCCGCGGCGGGAGAACTCAAGGACCGGATCTCTTCGGAACTGAAGAAATTTATCGACGCCGAAACATCCCCGTCGAAAAAACAACACTACCTGAACCAGCTGGCGAAGATCCCGGTGGCGAATATTTCCACGATCCATTCGTTCTGTCTGGACATTTTGAAGAAATACGGATATGTGCTGGGAATTGATCCGGCCGTCGCGGGCAGACTGGCGAACGAGGGACAGCTGAAACAATTCCGGGACCGTGCGTTCCGTAAGGCTTTGGATCTTCGCCGTCATAACGAACTGGTGTACCGGATGCTGGACCGGCCGGAAGACCTGTCCGAACTTCAGAAAACCGTCGAACAGATCGACCGCTTCAAGGAAAACCTTACGGATTACGAAGCCTGGAAAAACAGACAGCTCGCCATGTACGAAAAAATGGCCGCGGATGATTTCGGGCTCAATCCGATGGATGTAAAAAAGCGCGTGAAAGATCAGATTGCCGAACTGCACGAACGCGGGGCAGAGAGGCTTGAGATTTATTTCTCCGCCGTAAAGTCCGGGAAAAACTATGACGCCCTGCGGGGATTTGAAACGGTTTTCGAAGATTTCATCGGAAAGATCCGCGCTTTGGCGGAAGACGGAAAATACGAAGATGTCAGCAAACAATGCGAGGAGCTGATTTCTTTTCCGACGCCGAGAGGAAAAAGCCCTCTGGACGAGGACGCGAAAGAAGACGCGAAATACGCCAAGAATGCGTACGATGACCTTCTCAAGGAACTGAAGAAGTATTACCGTTTCAACGAAGCGAACCGGAACAACGGACCGGTTGTCCGGGAATTACTGGAAATCAGCGAAAAATACCGTGAGGTTTACAATCAGCTCAAAACGGAAAACAACGTGATCGGGTTCGAGGATATGCTGGAGAAGGCGAAAGCCATTCTGGACGCGGATGGGGGAAGAGTCGCGGAAATCTACCGGAACCGGTTCAAGGAGATCATGGTCGACGAGTA
>CACZNO010000172.1 GCA_902782505.1 uncultured Erysipelotrichaceae bacterium
CCGAAGGTGTAGGGCTGGTACGGGGTCGGGGCGTTTTCGTCAATGAACATGTAGTAATCCGGATCGTAGCCGTTGCCCTGGATCCACTCGAAGTATTCGTTGGCTTTTGCCACGGAATAGAGATTTTCATAATCGAAAAGACGCCGTGTGATCAGACGGTCCGCCAGATCCCGGATCACCGGATCCGAAGATTTCACGCGCAGCTGGTTGAAGCCGTACTCGAAAGCTTCCTCGTCCGTTTCGAACAATTCCGCGTTGGATAATTCGCGATGGTCCAGAAGCGGCACAAACATCGGAAAGTCCGCCATGGACTCCGGATCCATTTCATAAAGGTATTCCATGCGGCGGAACAGATTGGTCATGATGGCCTCAAAACTGCGGGATACCGGGTGAAGGTATACCTGCCAGTACATGTGATAACGCGCCATGATGTAGTCTTCGATCGTGTGAATGCCGCTTTCCTTGACGACCAGTTTTCCTTCCCGGACCCGGATTGTGCGAAGGACGCGTTCCATGTCGTATTCGCCGTACTTGGTGCCGGTGAAATACGCGTCGCGTAAAAGATAATCCATGCGGTCCGCGTCCAATTGGGAACTGATGAGCTGGGTCAGTAACGTATTGGGATGGGTGTGGTTGATCACTGCCGCGACATCCTCGGGAAGGCGTTCGTTATACGCGGATAATACGTCAAAAACCTCGCTGTCACCGCGGATAATGTTCGCGGTGTATTCTTCATGGGTCACCGCGGAAATACGCTCAAACGCGTGGGAATACGGCCCGTGGCCGATATCGTGCAATAACCCCGCCAGCATCACCGTGACCTTTTCATAGTCGGTCAGAAAACGGGAAAGATCGGTATTTTCGGTGATCATGCGCCGTACGATTTCATAGACCCCCAGCGAATGGGAAAAGCGGGAATGTTCCGCGGTATGATACACGCGGTTGGTGGCGCCGAGCTGTTTGATCCGGCGAAGACGCTGGAATTCCTTGGTTCCGATGCAATCCCAGATGACCTTTTCCGAAATCCGGATATACCCGTGGATCGGATCGCGCATGACTTTGATTTCATTCAGTTTTTCCATCGCCTGCCTCCGTTTCTTCCAAAAGGCATACCGCCTGCGCCACGACGCATTCGCCGTGCCCGACCGGTCCCATCTTTTCACCGCGGGTTGCCTTCACGTTCACACGCGAAACGTCGCAGCACAATGCCTGCGCGATGTTTTCCCGCATGGCGTCAATATACGGACGCATCTTGGGACGTTCGATCAGGATCAGGCTGTCGATATTTCCGACGCGGTATCCGTTTTTCCGCATCAAAGCCGCGGTTTTCTCCAACAAAATCACGGAAGAAATCCCCTCGGTCGCGGGATCGGTATCCGGGAAGTGTTTTCCGATATCTCCCAACCCCATGGCGCCGATGATGGATTCCGTGATTGCGTGTAAAAGCGCGTCCCCGTCCGAATGTCCGAGGGTTCCTTTCTCAAAGGGTATTTCCACGCCGCCCAGCACCAGCTTTCTGCCTTCCGCCAGCGGGTGAATGTCCGTAGATTGTCCGATGCGCATAATGTCACTCTCCAATCGAATTATAGATGAGTTTTCCCCAGATGAAAAGAAAAACGAGAACGCGCGGTTTTCTTTCACAACTTCACAAAGATTTCATGTACGGAACACGGCGCATATGGTAAACTGAATCCGCAAAACGGAGTGATTGTATGAAAAAAATCGCATGTATCGGCTCATGCCACACGGAACAGGATATCTTTACGGACGCCGAAGCCGAAAAAGGCGGACGGATACTCAGTAAAATCGTCACCGGATACGGAGGAACTCTCCGCAATACCGCGCTGAATCTTTCCCGGATCGGATTTCCGGTTGTTTATTGCGCGAAACTCGGAAACGACGTCGACAGCGTCAACATCTGGAACGACCTGATGGCATCAGGCGTTGAAGCCATCGGCCCGGCCGTGGACCTTCCGACCCCGAAAAAGACCGTCTGGATCCCGAAAGACGGAAAATCCACGGTTTTCTGGGATAAACCCGAAGAGTTTTCCTTTCACGCGGAAGACGATCTTCCGTACGAAACCCTGAACGAATGCGATATTTGCGTAACCGATGTCCGCGATAACGCGGCTCTGTTGAAATTCTTTGAGGAAGTTCCGCATCCGAAATGGATCTTAAGCCATTATATTCCCGAAAAGGAAGTTTTATCCCACGTCTACGGACTGGTCATCAATTATGAAGACGCGTTATCGTTAGGCAAACCGGCGGACTTTGAACGGATCTGTTACAGGCTGTGTTCGTTTGGACCCAAGTGGATCGTCATCAACATGAACTTCCAAGGCGCCTACCTCTATACCGGACAAAACGGCGTC
>CACZNO010000173.1 GCA_902782505.1 uncultured Erysipelotrichaceae bacterium
ACAAAACTGCAGGAGAATCTGTCCGGAATGCGCGTCGTCCGGGCGTTTCACAAAGAACAATTTGAAATAGAAAAAACCGGCGAAGCGAACCGGATCTTCCGGGACCTTTTGTACAAGGCGATCCGGGTGGACGCGGCGTATTGGGCGTTGTCCGACACCGTGTGCATTGCGCAGATCTTACTGGTCGTCGTCGCCGGCATCCTGATGTGCCGCCGCGGGGAACTCAGCGTCGGAAACTTCTGGGTCTTCACGTCCTACGAGTCGATGATCGTGTTCCCGATGCGGATGCTGGGGAGAATCCTGTCGGATTTCGGCAAGACCACGGTTTCAATCCGGCGCATCGATGAAGTAATGAATGAAAAAGAAGAAATCACCGGCGTCGGGGAAGAACCCGATATGCGCGGGGATATTGTCTTTGATCATGTTTCGTTCCGTTATGACGACGCGAAGGCAGATGTGATCGAGGATGTTTCGTTTACCATACCCGAAGGAAAAACCGCCGCGATCATCGGACCGACCGGTTCCGGCAAATCGTCTTTGGTGCACCTTCTGACGGGCTTGTATGATCCGACGGGCGGCGAGATCCGGATCGGGGAAACACCGATCTCGCGCATGAAGAAATCCTGGCTGCGCCGTCATGTGGGCATCGTATTACAGGAACCGTTGTTGTTCTCGCGCTCGATCCGTGACAACATCAAGATCGCGAGGGAAGACGCAACGGAAGAGGAAATCTACGACGCTGCGAAGAAAGCGGATGTGCACGACGTGATTCTCGGATTCGACAAGGGATACGATACCCTGGTCGGGGAAAAAGGCGTCACACTGTCCGGCGGGCAGAAACAGCGCGTCGCGATTGCGCGGACGGTATTGAACGAAGCTCCGATCATGATTTTTGACGATTCCCTAAGCGCCGTGGATACCGAGACCGACTTTGCGATCCGTCAGTCTTTGAAAAAGATGGCCGGTTCCCTGACGATGATCATCATCACCCAGCGGATCTCTTCCGCGAAGGACGCGGATTTGATCATCGTGCTGGAAGACGGAAAGATCACGGCCAAGGGGACCCATGACGAATTGATTCAAAAGGACGGACTGTATAAGCGCGTCTACGAATTACAGACGAAAGGGGGTGAAGAAGATGAGTGAGCTCACCGCATTGAAAGAAGAAGAGTTTAAGGACGAATCCCTTGACACGAAGCTTTGGAGAGAGATCCTTCATCTTCTGAAACCGCAGAAAAACCGCATGATCGCCGTCTGCGGAATCATGGTGGTTCTGGCGTTATGCGACGCGTGTTACCCGATCTTCAGCCGGATCGCGGTGGACCATTTCATCATCGGCGAGGGTTCGGATGCGGAATTAGGCTGGTTCATCGCCGCGTTTATCGGAATCATTGTTGTACAGGGCGTCAGCGTATACATCATGATCGCCTTGAGCGGAAAGATCGAAACCGGGTTTTCCTACCATGTGCGCACGAAGATGTTTGAAAAACTGCAGCTTCTCTCGTTTTCGTACTATGACAAGAATCCGGTGGGCTGGATCATGTCCCGCATCACCAGCGACGTCGCTAGGCTTTCGGAAATCCTGGCGTGGAGTCTTTCGGACATTTTCTGGGGACTGACGACGATGGTGTTCATCACGGTCGTGATGGTGGTGACGGACTGGAAACTGGCGCTCATCGTGCTGGCGACCGTGCCGGTGCTGGCGGTGATCGCCAACTGGTTTGAAAAGCGCATTCTGCGGAATTACCGGGAAGTGCGCAAGACGAATTCGATCCTGACGGGCGCATTCTCGGAAGGTATCGAAGGTGCCAAAACGTCCAAGACTCTGGTGCTCGAGGAAGCCAATACCCGTGCGTTTGCGGGTATGTCGAAGGATATGCGCATCAAATCGGTGCGTGCCGGAACGATTTCCGCGTTCATGATGCCGATCGTGACGACCTTAAGCTATATCGCCATCGGGGCGTTACTCTGGTACGGAGGCGGCAAAGTTCTGATCGGTGCCATGAAATTCGGAACGCTTCTGATGTTCTCGCAATACGCCCAGTCGTTCTTTGATCCTCTGCGCTCGATTGCGGGATTGCTGGCGGAAATGCAGATGGCCCAGGCCGCGGGCGAACGGGTGCTTTCCCTTCTCAGGGAAGAACCCGGAATCACCGATACCGGCGAAGTCATTGAAAAGTTCGGCGGTATTCTGGAACCGGTGAAGGAAGGCGCTCCGGCAATGAAAGGCGACGTGGAATTCTGCGATGTGACGTTCCGTTATATTCCGGAAGAAACGGTGCTGGATCATTTCAGCCTGAAGGTGGACGCCGGTACGACGCTGGCGCTGGTCGGCGAGACCGGTTCCGGGAAGTCCACGATCGTGAATCTTCTCTGCCGGTTTTACGAACCGGTATCGGGAACCATCCGGATCGACGGAAAAGACTACCGGGAGTATTCCGTGGGATGGCTCCACGAACATCTGGGCTATGTCTTACAGACGCCGTTTCTGTTCAGCGGCACCGTAGCCGACAATATCCGCTACGGCAAGCCGGAAGCGACCATGGAAGAAGTCCGGCAGGCGGCGGAACTGGTGCACGCAGATACGTTTATCAACCGTCTGGAAAAGGGTTATGACACCGAGGTCGGTGAAGGCGGAAACCGTTTGTCCACCGGCGAGAAACAATTGATTTCCTTCGCGCGGGCGGTGCTGAAGGATCCGAAACTGCTGGTGCTGGACGAGGCGACTTCTTCGGTCGACACGGAAGCCGAAAAGAAGATCCAGGACGCCCTGGAGGTCTTGATGAAAGGCCGTACGAGTTTCGTGGTCGCCCATCGTCTCAGTACGATCGTAAACGCGGACCACATCCTGGTCATGAAGGACGGAAAGATCCTGGAGGAAGGCACGCATTCTTCCCTGATGAAGAAAAAAGGCTATTATCACAAGCTGTATACCAACCGGTTCATTGAAGAAGAAAACCGGAAGATTATGGCAAAAAAAGAAACCATGTCCCTGTAGGAACTCCCGGGGACATGGTATATTTTCTATAGGAGGGTGTATCAATGATCGAAAACTATGTAAACGCCAAACGACAGGGCGACAAGGCCGTCCATCAGGCGAAATTCATGGGACAGGATCCGTATCTGCCGGCATTATCGGATTTTCTGCCGGATACGGAGATCCGCACGACGGTGCGCTTGGGCGTGATGGAAATTCCGTCGTTTATGGTCGCGGGCACACGGCATCCCGGCAGAAGGCACGCGTTTGCGTACAACTATATGCCGATCATGGAGAAGAATACGGAATTTGCGCAGAAATGGTCTTCCTTATACGACGCACAGGTGACGGAGGGGATCCGGGAACCGATCAAGGTGTACGAATACTTATGGAAGTTCTATGTGGAAGAAGGCAACAAGCGCGTTTCGGTTTTGAAATATCTGGACAATCCGGAAGTCACGGCGGACGTGATCCGGATCATGCCCGCGCCCTCAGAGGACGATAAGACAAGAGCGTACTACGAATTCCTGGACTTTTTCGCATGCGCCCCGGTTTATTCCGTCATATTCACCAAACCGGGCTGTTATAAAAAACTGGCGGAATACATGGGACAGGACCTTGAACATCCCTGGCCTAAGGAAGCCGTCAATAAGCTTTCGGGGGCATATTACCGCTTTTCGCAGAGTTTTATCGAAAAAGGCGGATTTGATATCACCCATTCGGTCGCGGACGCATTTTTGCTGTATCTGTCCGTGTATTCCATCGACAGTATTCTGGACCTTTCCAAACAGGCGTTAGGTTACCGTCTGGACCGCTTGTGGGATGAACTTCTGACTTCCTCCGACGATCAGCGGTTAACCGTTCTGGAACGTCCGGAAGACGCGGAAGTGAAGATCACACCGTTGACCGCGTTACGGCAATTGTCTCCGTTTACTCCTTCTTACAGTGAGGAAAGGCCTTTGAAAGCGGCGTTTATGTACCGGAAATCCCCGGAAGAATCCGCGTGGATCAACAGTCATGAAGGAGGGCGTCATTATCTGGAAGAGGCGTTCGGAGGTCTCGTAAAGACCGAGAAATATGAAAACCTCACGAGTGACGAGGACTTGCGCGAAGCGATCGACCAGGCGGTCGAAAACGGCGCGAAAGTCATCTTCACTACCTCCAATACAGATATGACGGAGAGTCTTCGTTCCGCGATCCATTACCCGGACGTGCAGTTTTTCAATTGTTCGATCAACGAATCGTTCCAGTCCGTACCGACCTATTACGGAAGACTGTACGAAGTGAAATTCCTGATGGGAGCCCTGGCCGAAAGAAAAAAAAAAAATCATAAGATCGGATATCTTGCGGAATATCCGTTATACGGCACCATTGCGAAC
>CACZNO010000174.1 GCA_902782505.1 uncultured Erysipelotrichaceae bacterium
ACATTCGGTAATGACGACCATGCCTTCCAAGGACGCATTGCCAACCAGATTCAGAACGTACGGGCCGATCAAAACCCCCGCCAGAAGATAAGCCGTAACGTTCGGAAGATGGATCAGACGTGTTAAGCGCGTCATCAAAAGCCCGCCAAGCATGGCGGCGGCTACATAAAACAGCGCGTTCATCAGTCTTTTGACACACCTTCCCAGCGGGTAACCGGAACGGTGAATAAAATTCCCGTATTCGGAAGCTTGAGGTCTCCGGATACTTCGTGGATAATCTCCATCGCCCGGGAGACATCCTCATCGCGTAATACCAGCAAAATCAGCTTGTTGGTCTGACGGTCCGGATTTACGAATTTGCGCAATCCGCCGAAAATCGAAGGAGCGTCCACGCTGTCTTCGTTCAGCGCCCTTAACATTCCTTCGCAATCCACCACGGAACCTCCGCGGAATCCCGCTTCCATCATTTTGGCTAAAATCGGATTCACGGTGTCTTCGTGGTTTGTAATATGAATCAATAACTGCATAATCTTTTTTCACCCTCTTTGAAATCCTGAAAATCATAGTCCCAAACGGGAAATCTTTCAAGAAGGAAAGCACGAAAAATAAAAGAAAGCGCTGTAATCGGCGCTTTACGGGTTGGAATGACTTTAGAGAAGCTCCAGGAGGTATCCGGCCAGGATTCCCAATCCCGCCGACACCAGGACTAAGCGGATGGGTTTGACCTTCCGCATGTTCAGGTAAAAGACGATACAGAGAATCAGGAAATGTTTCAGGAAAGGCACGGAGAAAACGTTCACGGATGAAATCCCATCCGGTGCGAACACTGCCAAAACAAGCGTGAACAAGGCTGCCCCGATCAATCCGACCACGGCCGGTTTCAATCCGGTCATGATGCCTTGGACCGTCCGGCTGTCCTTAAATTTCGTAAAGATCCGCGCAACGAACAGAATAATCAGAAACGACGGTAGGACTACGCCGGCAGTGGCGCATAACGCCCCCGGGAATCCCGCGGTGTGGGTGCCGATGTAGGTGGCGATATTGACCGCGAAGGGACCCGGCGTGGATTCGCTGACGGCGATGAAGTCGATCAGTTCCTCCATCGATAACCAGGAATGCGCGATGACTTCCTGTTCGATCATCGGCAGCATCGCGTATCCTCCTCCGAACGTGAATAGTCCGATCCGGAAAAAAGTGAAGAAGAGTTCCCAGAAGATCATTTTGTGACCTCCTTCCGCGCGCAAAGGTACGAAGATACCGATCCGATCAAAGCCGCCCCGATCAGGATGTAAACCGCGTTGATCTTAAAAAACGCCTCCAGCACGAATGCTGAAAGGACGAGCACGTAAAACAGCGTATTCTTTTCGCATTGTCTGTAAAGAGTGGTCAAGCCGCGGAATACCAACACCAACACCCCGGCGCGGATCCCGTCAAACGCATATGCGACCGGTTTGAAGGATTTGAATTTCGCCAGCACAAAAGACAAACCGAAGATGATCAGAAACGACGGAAGAACGATTCCGAAGGTCGCCGCCAAGGCGCCCGGAAAACCCGCGGTGCGGTATCCGACAAAGGTCGCGGCGTTGATGGCGATCGGTCCCGGTGTGGATTCTGCGATCGCGATCATCTGAATCATATCTTCATCTTCCAGCCAGCCGTGTTTCGTGACGATTTCCTCCCGGATCAGGGGAATCATCGCGTAGCCGCCGCCGAAACTGAAAGCCCCGATTTTCAAAAAAGTCGTGAAAAGGGCGGGGACATTACCGGACATGGAGACCTCCGAAATCGGCTTGGATTTTCTCAAGAATGATTTTATCGGCCGGGCAGAATTCTTCGGGAACGATTTCTTCCGGAAGGATCCAGCGGAATTCAACGTGTTCGAGAAGCTGGGGTTCGCCGGACACGAAATGCGCGAGGTAGACGGAAAGATGCACGGTCAGGTCCGGGTATTCGTGGATGACATCGGTGTATAACGAATCCGCGCAGACCTCGCAGCCGAGTTCTTCCCGGCATTCCCGCGCCAGGGCTTCTTCCTTCGTCTCTCCGGGTTCTACTTTTCCGCCGACGAATTCATATAAAAGCGCGCGGGCCTTGTGGGGCGGGCGTTTGCCGACGAAAAACCGGCCGTTTTCGAAAATCAGAGCTGCCACAACTTCGGTCATAAAATCTCCTCGCCGTTTCAATATATAACCTATTATAATAGAATTACTATGACAGAGGAAACGAAGATGAAAAAAGAGAAAACGATCTATCTGGCGGGAGGATGTTTCTGGGGAACGGAAATGGTGTTTCAAAGCCTTACCGGCGTGAAGGAAACGACCGTGGGTTACGCCAACGGAAATCCGGAAATCAAGGATCCGACCTATCAGCTGGTATGTACGGACACGACCGGATATAAAGAGACCGTCAAGGTGGTGTATGATCCGGAAAAGATCGCGCTTTCCGTGATTCTGGACGCGTATTTCCTGTGCATTGATCCGACCCTGAAAAACCGTCAGGGCGGGGATATCGGTTCGCAATACCAGACCGGGGTCTATACGGAAGACGGGGATACAATGCGCGAAGCCCAAGAGTACTTTGAGGAAGAAAAAAAGAAATACCCGGTGTTTTATACCGAACTGGAACCGCTGGCTGTCTTTTATGAAGCGGAAGAATATCACCAGGATTATCTGAAGAAGAATCCCGGCGGGTATTGTCATATCACGAAGCACGAAATGGAACAGGTCCGGCAGCTTGACTGCAGGAACCGGGAGGAAAAGAGTTTATGAGAAGATCTCTGATGGCCTTATGCGATAACTTCATCGAAAACCGCACGATTTTGAAGAATACGTTCAAATGGCAGGACGCGGAACTCTACGGAGCGTGTGCGGCGATTTTCACCGATCAGCGCAAGATTGCGGACAAGGAAAGACTGTTGGAGATGAAGGCGCTGGTGAAGTCGCAGTTCGGTATTTTCTCCGATTACCGGGGCAACGCGGAAGTGGCGTTATTATCGTACCTTTCGATTCTGGACGATCCCAAGGACGCGCTGAAAAAGACCCAGAAACTGTATGAGCCGATGAAAAAACAGTTCAAATGGTCCAGCAATCTCACCTTGGCGTGCTTGTTGGTCATGAGCATTCTACCGGTGAAACGCTACGCCGCAACGGCGCAGACTGCGCGTGAAATCTACGACTTCATGAACAAGAAACACCCGCTTCTGACCGGCAGCGAGGACGCGATCTTCTGTATCATGATGACATTGCTGAACGACGATCCGATGAT
>CACZNO010000175.1 GCA_902782505.1 uncultured Erysipelotrichaceae bacterium
GTCATTCGCTTCGTTGTCTGTTCCGCATAACGGTCCGCTTCCTTTAGGGCTGCCGTTTCCAATCTGTCCTGCAGTTTCGCATATTCTTTCAAACTCATCACAACCATCGTTCCGTAACCGTTTTTGGTCAGATATACAGGTTTCCCCTCTGCTACGATTTTTTCAATTTCCGTAAACTTGTTTCGCAAATCGGATATCGGTCTGATTTCCATAAACAAACCTCCTATATATCTCTATTATATCATAATCATGATAATATTATGATATTTCTTATGTCTCAGACATGAATACACGCGGTTTCCTTTCTGTATTCTAATACGCACCGAATCATGGAATTCCTTAAAAAACCGGCAGATCTGCCGGTTTGTTTTCAGTCGTAGTAGTGCACAAGCACCGTATGATGGCGCACCCAGTCGGTGCTTTGGGAGCTGAGCATGCTCCAGGTAATTTTCTCCCAGGTCGTTTCCGCGTCATCCACCAGGACATAGGCCTCGTAATGACGGTGTTTTGCCTGGACCGGATTATCCCCCGTGAAATGCAGCAGGTACATGTACCCTTCCGCGGTTTCAATTTCCTCTTTGGTACAATCCCTGGTATGCACGGTATACTGGGTCCCGTTGTACTCAACCCGCCGGAAGAACAGCTTCGGATACTGATCCTTTTCTTCCTCGTAAAGCTCTTGGGAAACGTGTTCCTTATCCAGGGTGTAATACGACGCAAGGACGATGACGGAAGGAATGCCGTTTTGGGAATCTTCATAGAATTTCTCCATGATTTCCTTTCCGGAAGTCAAGGTCGCGTCTTCCGTTACGACAACGGGATTCTGTTTGGACCATTCCAGCGCCTTGTCCGCGGAATCGACGGTGCCGAACCTTGGTTCTGTCCAGCGGTAAAGTACGTATACGTCGCCTTCATGAAGCCAGTCATACCGGACATCGGAAGCGGGTTCATATTGAACCTTCGCAAGACGGATCCTGTCGCCGGAAAGAATTTCGTATTCCAGAACTTCTGCTGTGCCGGCTGTACCGGTAATTTTTCTGCCGTTTACTTCGTAGGTTCCCCTTGCAGCGTAGGATGCCGCAACGCTGAAGGAACTGTGAAGAAGCTTTGTCTCCGCGTCAAAAACCACGCAGGGACCGGATTCTTCTCCTTCCAGCAGATATAAGCCCGGAACGAACACGACGGGATCTTTCTTTTCTTCCGGCGCATCCGGACCCGAAGGAACATTTTCCTTTTTCTTCGCGCAGGACATTAAGACAAACGCCATGGACAACACCATGAGTACACATACCATTTTCTTCATACAAGAAGCCTCCTGAATCTAGCCGGCGTTGGTGATCATCGCGATAATCAGCGCGGCAATCAAAGTCATAAAACAGAACGCGGAAACCCCGGTGAGCTTCCGGTAGGTAAGGATGTGTTCGATCCGTACGCGCACTTTCGCGCCGCCGAACGAAGATGCGAACAGATTCTTTCCGGCTGCGCGTTCAAGTAAGAACGACGCGTATTCCTTACGGTCTTTTCCGTCATAATGCCGGATGACTTCCTCGTCGCACGCGAGTTCCGTATCTTCCAGGAAACACTTTAAAAAGATCCAGGAAAACGGGTTGAACCAGTGAACCGACGCGGCGAGAAACCCAAGAATTCTCCAAAGGTTGTCATGACGGCGGATATGGGCGTTTTCGTGATCCAGCACGTATCTTTGCGTAAGATAACCGGAGGCGGGAAGAACGATCTTGGGATGAAGGATCCCGTAGACGGCCGGGGAAGAAGCCTTGGAAGAGACATAGACGTTGTCTTTGAGAGGACGCGCGTCATGAATTTCACGCATCGAGACCGCATACAGAATGCCCAGCGCAAGGATACAGACCGTCATGCCGGCAAGCCATATGATCCCCGTGATGTCAAACAGCTTTTCAAACGCCGAAGTCCGGTACTTGATCGGGAAGTAATTATTCGCGGCCATTAAGGCATTCGTGATCGAGAGCTGGAAACTCTGTTCGTTATAGACCGTGACGGTGCGGGTCGTGAACTTCGATACCAGCGACAACAAGCTGTAGGGATTGTTCAAGCCCAGGGGAACGCACATCCGGAAAAACGGAATGATCCATAGGAACACCGCGTACCGCCGGGGAAGTTTCCGGATCTTCCGCAAGCCCAGCACGACAATTCCCATGAAGGAAGCCACAAGGCTCATATTGAAGACCCAGTAAAAGATTTCACCGAGCATGTCCCTTACCTTTTCTCGATCAGCTGACGGAGTTCCTCGATCTCTTCCGCGGAGAGTTCCTCATCTTCCAGCAAGGCCGAGAATAAAGCTTTACGGGAACCCTGAAAGACCCGTTTCAATAACGAAGAAGCTTCCATCTTCTGCATTTCCGCCTTCGATACCAGTGACGTACAGATAAACCCGGGATCTTCCCTATGAAGAATTCCCTTGGATTCCAGTTTCTTTAAGACCGTATAGGTCGTGTTCTTGTTCCAACCGATCTCACGCGCGGCAATCAGACTGATTTCCTTGGCGGAAACCGGTTCCTTATTCCAGACGATTTCCATGACCTTGGCTTCGCTGTCAAAGAGTTTTTCCTGCATAAAGCACCTCCGGACTACTTCTGTAGTACAGACTATCACGATAGTCTGTGTTTGTCAAATAAAAACCCGGAAGGTTCCGGGTGTGAGGGAATCATCGGTACACGACGCTTCGATGTCCGATATCTACCGCAATCAGTACGCACTCTTCATCTCTGATTTCCGCCAGCAGCCGGTAACTGCCGATGCGGTATCTCCAATAGCCTTTGAACTCTCCGATCAGGGCCTTGCCGAAAAGACGGGGATCTTCCGTATTCAGCAAGTGCGTCCGGATCCACTTTTTCACCACGATCTGTACGGAATGATCCAGTCTCTGAAACTGTTTTTCAAATCCCGCCGTCGTCAGTAACCTGTAAGCCATCCTATTCCGATTCGATTTCCTTCAGGAAGTCCTCGTAAGGACGCAGTTTGATCTTTCCTTCCGCACGTTTCTTTTCATATTCCGAAACGATCGCCAGATCATATTCGTCCTGGAGTTTTTCCAGTGCCAGCTGTTTGATCATCGTGGACACCCCTCCCTTATAAACTTTCGCGTATTTTTCGAAGATTTCCCGTTCTTCATCATTCAGACGGATCGTAACAGTAGAGTTCATAGCAGCGTCTCCTTGTAACACAAATGTACTACATACCAAGAATATCACACTCCTTTGTAAGATACAATGTCCCTCATTGTTGTATACGCCGGAAAAGGGGGGATTCCTGATAAACAGTGAGCATTTCAGGGTACATTCGATATAATATCCTTAGGAAGGAATGGAAAGGTCTTCCAAAGAGGTGCGCTATGGGGATCATTAAGTGGGTTGCAGAAGAAATCGCGGAAGATATTATTGCTGACGTTGCGGATACTATAGTTGAAGGGACAACAGCCGCA
>CACZNO010000176.1 GCA_902782505.1 uncultured Erysipelotrichaceae bacterium
CGCAAAGAACGCGTTTTGATCCCCGACAGCCGGTTTTTCCTTCCGCTTAATGAACTGAATGACCGTGGAATCGACGTTGGGCACCGGGCGGAAATTCTGCCTTCCGACCTGGCGCACCTTGCGGATCTCGCAAAGATATTGCGCGATGACGCTTAAGTCGTTGTAGTCCGGACTGTTTTCCTTCGCCAGGAAACGGTCCGCCACTTCCTTCTGCACCATGACGGTGACCGAGGTGAAAGGTACCCTGGATTCCAGAACCTTGAACAGGATCGGCGTCGTAATATAGTACGGCAGATTGGACGCAAATGCGTAATCCCGGTCCTTTTCTTCCGAAAGTTCTTCCTCGAGGTTCACCTTCAGGAAATCCCGGTAACGTATTTCGATATTGGAAAACTCCTCGAGATTTTCTTCGAGTTTTTCTTTCAGACTGGTGTCGATCTCATACGCGATGACCCTGTCGGCGCGTTTGGCGAGTTCCTTCGTCAGCATCCCCAACCCGGGTCCCGCTTCCACGATCACCAACGGCTTCTCATGCGGGATGGCTTCCGCGATATCGCGCACGACGTCTTCGGACTGTAAGAAATTCTGTCCGAAATATTTCTTAGCCGATACGCTTTTCGTCTTCATGCGCGCACTCCCTTTCCAGATCTTCGGCGGTGATCCCCGCCAGATTCAGCCATTTATAGAACGTCTTCGCGTCGGCATACCCGATATGGAAGACTTTCGACAACTTAAGACGTCGTTGGCGGCTGTTTTTCTCGCCGCTTAGCCCGTACTTCCGATAATCGCTCATCGAAAGGGTGTTCTCCGGACGCTTCGCGGGCGTCATGTGTTCGATCGCCCTCAGGATCGCCTCATCGTTCGCGTGTTCCACGCCGACTTTCTTTTTCCCTAACGCGTCCTCTTTCGACAAAAATACCTGCCGCGCGTCCGGCAGCGCCTCGGTGATCTTATGACGGATCCGGTTGCCCGGCGAATCGGGATCGGTGAACACCACGATCTCCTTTTTCTTCGAAAGTTCCTTCAGGGTGGTCAGCAGTTCTTCCGGAACGTTCAGTCCTCCCGTGATGAAGAAGTCCGCCTTGATGAGTTTCGACAAACGCTGGACGTCGTTTTTTCCTTCGACCACAAAAATCGCGTCGTACTCTTTCACGGTAAGTCCCTCTTGAAGAAATCAATATAGTTTCGACGGAACTGTTCCTGTAGAATGTCTTCGTCCGTCTTCCATAGTTCCGCCAGGAATTCTCCGACATAGCGGACGTTCTTGGACTCGTTTTTCTTCCCGCGGAAGCCCTGGGGAGAGAGATACGGCGAGTCGGTTTCCAGCATGATCCGGTCCAACGGCAAGGACATTACCGCTTCCCTTTGACGGTGATTGTTCTTGTAGGTCAATGTTCCGCCGAACGCAAACCGCACATCCATCGGTAACGTCCGGTACTGCACCGCCATCTCCTTGGATCCTGAGTAACAGTGAAACAACGCCCCGTACTTCGCCGGGTGATTCTTCAATACTTCGTAGGTGTCTTCGTAAGCGTCCCGGCAATGAATGCTGATGGGCTTGCGCAGTTCATTGGCCATTTCGATCTGGCGGGCAAACACTTCCTTCTGTAATTCCGTGTAGGTCTTATCCCAGTAATAATCCAGTCCGATCTCCCCTACCGCAATGATGCGGGGATCACGCAATACAGCCTCCAGATCGCGCCAATCGTCTTCCGTGAGATTTTGTACGTCTCCGGGATAAAAGCCCGCCATAACGTCTATAAACGGGTATTTTGAGGCCAATGCGAGATTCCATTCCCAGTCTTCTTTGTTACAGGAAATCGCCGCGATGTGACGGACGTTGTTTTCGGCGGCGCGGGAAAGGTATCCTTCCGGATCGGCGCGGAAAGAATCGTCCGATAAATGGGAATGCGTATCGATCCAATAGCCCATGAAATACCTCCTGATTCTATAATGTCTATGCCTTGTTTAGAGTTTTATTTTCCGAGACAGAAACGGCTGAAGATGTCATCCAGCAGATTCTCCTTGGTGTAGGTGCCTTCAATTTCGCGGATTGCGTTATGCGCTTCATGTAAATCCACGCATACCAGATCCAGTTCCGTACCCCTTGCGATGGCTTCCCTGGCGTCGTTCAGTGAAACTCTCGCCTTACGCAAGAGACCGATATGGCGCTCGTTGGAAAGCGCCGGTTTTTCGACCGCGTCCTTACAGAAGGCGAAGCGCTCGTTGATTTCTTTGATCAAAGCGCTGATATTTCCCTCCTTGGCGCTGATGTAGATGCCGTATCCCGGCACGTCGATGAGGTCTTTCTTGTTGAAAACGACGATGCGGTTTTTCCCTTCGGTGATATCCAATAAGTCCCAGTCCTCGTCTTCCATCGGCTTGGTCGCGTCCAGCACCACAATCACCAGATCCGCCTTGTCGATGGATTCCTTCGTCTTGCGGATGCCGATCGATTCGACCTTGTCCTCCGTATCGCGAAGCCCCGCCGTATCCTGCAACAGTAACGTCACCGTCTCTAACCGGATCTCTCCTTCGACGATGTCGCGGGTGGTTCCCTCGATGTCCGTGACGATGGCTTTGTCCTCTTCCAGCAGCGCATTGAACAGGCTCGACTTCCCGGCGTTGGTGCGTCCGGCGATGACCGTGCGCACGCCTTCGCGGATCAGCTTGCCCTTCTCGGACTCCTTCAGGATCTCATCGATCTTCGCGATCCACTCTTCGACTTTCGGCGCGACGGTTTCGTTCGTCAAAACTTCCACGTCTTCGTATTCCGGGTAATCAATGTTGACTTCGATGTTTCCGATCACCTGAACCATATCTTCCTTCAGGGGATCCAGAAGCTTCTTCACACTTCCGCGCAGTTCCTTTCCGGCTAAGGCCAGTTGGTCCTTGGTGCGGGCCAGGATGACGTCGTTGATGGCCTCGGCTTTTGTCAGATCCATCTTTCCGTTGAGGTAGGCGCGCTCCGTAAATTCGCCGCGCTCCGCC
>CACZNO010000177.1 GCA_902782505.1 uncultured Erysipelotrichaceae bacterium
GCGGTAGTCGATACGGAAAAAGGAAAGCTGATTTTCTTGGAAACCCTGAAAGACAAGCTGTGTGATAAATTCGGTTTGGAAAAACGCGAAGTATTGCGTACATTCAAGGGAAAAGAACTGGAATACATCACCGTCAAGCATCCGTTCTATGACCGCACCAGCATGGTCTGCAACGCGGAATACGTCACGGACGAAGACGGTACCGGATGCGTTCATACCGCGTCGGGACACGGCTTGGATGACTTCTATACATGCCAGAGATACGGCATGCCGGTTTTATGCCCGGTTGATGAAAAGGGCCTTTTAACAAAAGAAGCGGGCGAAGATCTGGAAGGATTATTCGTCTTTGACGCCGATCCGATCATCATCAACAAGCTCGATCAACTCGGATGTCTTTTAGCCAAGGAAAAAATCACGCACAGTTATCCGTTTGATGAACGTATGAAAAAGCCGATCATCTACCGTGCGACGGTGCAGTGGTTTGCGTCCATCGATAAGATCCGTGCGGAACTTCTGAACCAGATCAAGAACAATATCCGCTGGGAAAACGATTTCGGTGAAGTACGCATGTTCAACATGATCCGTGACCGTCAGGACTGGTGCATTTCCCGTCAGAGAGTCTGGGGTGTTCCGATTCCGATCATTTATACCGAAGACGGACAGCCGATCTTTGAAGAAAAAGTCTTTGAACATATCGCGCAGCTGTTTGAAGAATTCGGATCCAATGTATGGTTCGAAAGAGAAGCGAAGGATCTTTTGCCGGAAGGCTATACCAACCCGGCGAGCCCCAACGGTCTTTTCACGAAAGAAAAAGATATCATGGACGTCTGGTTTGATTCCGGCTCCAGTTTCAATACGCTGATTTCGAGAGGCTATCCGTTCCCGTGCGATATTTATTTCGAAGGTTCCGACCAGTACCGCGGGTGGTTCAACTCGTCTTTGATCGTTTCGGTCGCAACCTACGGAAAAGCGCCTTACAAGAGCGTCTTAAGCCACGGTTACGTGCTGGACGGCAAGGGTTACCAGATGCACAAGAGCGCCGGCAATGCGGTGGATCCGCAATGCATCATCAAGGTATACGGTGCGGATATCATCCGTCTTTGGGCGGCGACTTCCGATTACCGTCAGGATGTCAGATGTTCGGACGATCTGTTCAAACACGTATCTGAAACCTACCGCAAGATCCGTAACACTTTCCGGTTCATGCTGTCGGTTACTTCGAAGACCCGCAAGGACGGAACCCCGGATTTCGATTATGCGAAAGACGCCGTTCCGTTTGAAAAGATGTCCAAGGTCAACCGTACGATGGAAGTGCTGATTTCCGATCTGACCAAAAAGATCGTGGACGCCTATATGAAATACGATTTCCTCGGCGCAGTGAATACGCTGGCGAACTTCCTGTCGAACGAAATGAGTTCGTTCTATCTGGATTTCACAAAGGATACGCTGTACATCGAAGAAATGAACGCCGGAAAACGCCGTGAAGCGCAGACAGTGATCTATGACGCATTAAAAAGCTGTCTGTTACTGATCGCACCGGTATTGAGCTATACCGCAGAAGAAATCTGGGATTATGCGAACGATAACGACGGAACTTCCGTATTCCTGCATGATTTCCCGGAAGCGAAAGAATACGAAAACGCAGAAGAATACCGCACCTTCTTCAAGAAGCTGATGGCAGTGCGCGATGACGCACTGAAGGCGATGGAACTTTCCCGTGCGGAAGGCTTGATCGGTAAATCCCTCGAGGCGAAAGTCGTCCTGGATCTGAACGAAGAATTCAAATGCCTCAAGGAAGAACTCTCCGAAGAAGAACTCGCGGATCTTCTCATTGTTTCCGAACTGGAGTATGCGGAAAATGACGGTGCGGAATATCCGTGCGGACGCGTGCTTGTTGAAAAAGCGGAAGGCGTGCTTTGCGCGAGATGCTGGAAAGTCGTTCATGAAGTCAACGAACAGGGCATCTGCGAACGGTGCGGGAAGGTTGTAGGACTTTAATGGAAAGAATCACTTCGCTGACCAACGCGAAAGTAAAATTCTGGACTTCTCTGAAGGATAAAAAGAGCCGTGACGAACACGGCCTCTTTATCGCGGAGGAACGGCATCTGATCGAAGAAGCCTGCGAAGCCGGACTTCTGGAAACTCTCTTGATCAAAGATGGGGAGAAACCCTATGCCGCTTGCCCGGATACCTACGAAGTAAGCGAACAGATTCTAAAGAAAGTTTCCGGTACGGTTTCCGCCAACCGCCAGATCGGAATTGTACGTAAACCGGCACAAAACGCCGCAAGGGAGCGGGTTCTTCTTCTGGATGAAGTACAGGATCCCGGCAATGTCGGAACCTTGATCCGCACCGCAAAGGCATTCGGATTTGATTCTGTGATCCTTTCGGAAGGATGTGCCGATCCTTACAGTCACAAAGCGATCCGAAGCACGCAGGGAGCGGTATTCTCCATGAACGTGATCTATGCGGACCTGAAGGAAACCATCCGTTCTTTGCGCAAAAACGGGATTCCGGTATACGGCACTTCTTTGAAAAACGCCGTTTCGCTGGAAAAAATCAAACCGGCGGAGAAAGCGGCGATTCTGTTGGGGAATGAAGGCAAGGGAGTCAAACCGGAATTGCTGGATCTCTGCGACCAAAGGATCGTGATCCCGATGGACGGGTTTGAATCCCTGAATGTCGCCGTTGCGGGAGGAATTCTGGCATATTACTTCCGAAAAGCATGATTCTTTTCGCTTTCGGTTGAACAAAAGTTTTGATTTTAGTAAAATATTCGAGTAAATCGATGATGGGAAACATGGCTGTCGGAAGTTTCAAAAGCGAGCGGCGTAAGGTGGAAGGCCGTTGATACGGACAGTGAATTCATCCCGGAGAGGAACCAATCCTTCCCGTTGGCGGCGTTAACGCAAGTAAGGTCATCAATGATGGCGAAACAGGATGGTACCACGCTCGTTCGTTCCTGGACGGGCGTTTTTCTATGCAGGAGGAACTATGGAGAACTGGGAAAAACTGAAACAGGAATTGTCGGACCGTATTGACGCGGTCAAGGATGACAGGGAAATGGAATCCCTGCGCGTCGAACTTCTGGGCAAGAAGGGCGTCATTCAGGGCTTTATGTCCAAGATGAAGGAATTGAGCCAGGAAGAACGGCGTGAATTCGGAAAATCTGTCAACGAACTCAAGAATGCCGTGGAAACGCGCATGAAAGCCGCGCATGAAAAGCTGAAAGAAGCCGCGCTGGAAGAACAGATCCGCAGCGAAAAGATCGACCTGAGTCTGGACGGAGTAAAGCCGCTGAACGGAACGCTGCACCCGCTGGACTTGGTTCAGCAGGAAATCGAAGACATCTTTGTGTCGATGGGGTATTCGGTCGTTACCGGACCGGAAGTGGAGATCAATCTCTACAATTTTGAACGCGCGAATACGCCGGCCGGACATCCGGCAA
>CACZNO010000178.1 GCA_902782505.1 uncultured Erysipelotrichaceae bacterium
ACCGACTTCCTGATGATTCCGGAGTATCTGATGTATAAACTGACCGGCGTGAAGAAAAAAGAGTTTACCAACGCCACCACGACCGGGCTAATAAATCACGATACTCTGGCATTTGACGGAGACATCATAAAAAAACTGCGTTTGCCTTCAAAACTGTTCAGCAAACTGTACCAGCCCGGTGAAGCTGTCGGCCGGTACAAAGGAGTGAAAGTCCTGTTATGTGCAACGCATGATACCGGTTCAGCTGTGGAAGGCATACCGATGAACGGCAATCAACTCTATATTTCATCCGGAACCTGGTCCTTGCTGGGGGTAAAGACGGAAAAACCCCTTACGGATCGCAATTCTATGAAGGCGAATTATTCCAACGAAGGCGGGGTAGGATATAACCGCTATCAGAAAAACATCATGGGTATGTGGATCGTCAATGAACTTCAAAGGGAATTGTGTCCGGATGAAAGCATTGTGAGCATCGTGAAAAAAGCCGAACAAAGCAGTTTTGAGGGTGTTCTGGATGCGAATGATGAAAGTCTTCTGGCTCCCGTCAGCATGAAAAGTGCCTTTGAAAAGCTGTTGGGGGAAGCGCCGGATGATAAGTATGGCTACTTCCGTTGTGCCTTCCGTTCCCTGGCCCTTTCCTATAAGAAAGCCATTGAGGAGCTGGAACAGAATACAGGACGTCACTATGAGGAACTGTACATTGTAGGCGGAGGCGCCAAGAACGGTTTCCTCAACAAGCTTACGGAAGAGTATACCGGTAAAAAGGTTGTGGCTTTGCCGATAGAGGCGACAGCTTTGGGAAATCTGAATATACAGGTGAATGCGGAAAAAGACTCCGTCATCTAGTTTGCCGATGTTCGCAAAACCGAGGTCGAAAGACCTCTTTTTGCTGTCCGAATGATAGTGCGAATGAAACGGTATTGATCTGAATGCTATTGAGGAATGGTGCTTCCCGGCAATACTTGACGATCTCGCTTACCGCGGCAGAATTCACATCAGCGGAGAATTCCTCTGAGGTTTTTTCCTTTGAGTCATTGCCTCGCGAATACCGGCACTTGAAAAAACCACGCAAGAAATTTACCATTATTTTAGATGTTACCCACAAACGGGAAGGACGATGAAGTCCTCGGGAGGGTTTTATGAAAATCACCAGAATACTGTCTTTATTCCTGATTGTTTGTGTTGTTCTTGCCGCGTGCGCGTGCAGCGGGAAGAAAGAAGAAGAGAAACCGGATCCGGACCGCACACCGGCGGAAATCTCTGAAGCAGCCATGAATAATTTCGTGAAAAAACTGCAGGATGCGAACTATACTGTCACCGGCGCAGCCAAGTCGGTCACAAACGTCGCATCGGCGGACCAGGTCTATTTTGAGTACAAGAACGACTATTCCCCGTTCAGTTACGTGTTCATGACCGTCAAAGATGAGACCTTTGAAACCATGCTGTATGATGATGAAGACGCGGTGTATGACGTTGTGTTCATCGCGCCGGAAAAAGCGGTGGATACCGTCGGCGAACTTCTTCCGAACACCTGGATCACGATCACGGAAAACAATCTGTTCGAACTGTTCTACAACGATCCGAGTGCACCGCTGGAATTCACGTCCAATGACCAGCGTGTGAAGAAGACTCTTCTCGCGTTGGGAGGTTATTCGGAGTTTGCGCTGCAGGCTATGGAGGAAGTACACATGATCTTCGATGCGGAAAATCCGAAGACGGTGCAGTTCAAAGCGGTCGTCCACGACATTCCGGCAGCCCGCATCGAATACGACGATCTGCACCTGACGCTGACCTTCGGTGAAGGCAAGAGCGATCCGCGCGTCGACAAGTGGATCAAGGATCCGGTGTATCCGCGCATCCGCACCGCCTGGAGAAGGGACGATCTCGACTTGCTGGATCTGGTATTCTTCCGCGATTACGGCAAGGAAGCGATTCCGTTCCCGCAGACTTCCAGCTACGCGATGATCTTTGATGAAAAGGCGTATGACGAATTTTTGGGAATGCGCTTGAAAGACTCGCACTGGACCGAAAAAGATGTGGAAGACTACAAGGAACTTCTGCGCAATAACGGCTTTACGGAAATAACCTCCGAAATGCCGGGATGTGATCAGCCGGTCACGGTTTACCGCCGTCTTTTGAGAGATGAATACAACGCCTATTCGCAATTGTATCCGCACTATGACAACGGTTTAGTGGTAGAAGGCGTGTTATACCATGAATCCCCGGAATACGAAGGACAGCCCGCCATCAACGAGGTAATCCAGAAGAAAGGCTTCATCGCGCTGCCGGAAACGGATCTGTTCACCGGATGGAAAGCGGCGGATACCTCGGGTTCTCAGTCAGAAGCCTGGGCGTACTTCTTTGATTATGACCTCTACATGGCTTTCACGCTTGAGTATAAAGATTTTGAGAGCGCCAAGGCGTATCTGGAAAACTACGCGGATACGTTACTGGAAAACGGCTTCTTCTCCCGCTTTACCCCGGGTGAGGACAACCGTATGTGCGCGTCGGCCAACGACTATATTTCCTTCCGTTACGAATTCGGAGATGACGAAGGCGAAGAGAACACCGTGAAGCTGGAATTCAAGAACCAGAAGAGCCTGACGGTAGAGGAAACGCTGCATCTCATCAGGGAATACGGTATTCCGGAACCGGATATTCACGGAGAAATCGCGTCCAAGGACGTGGCGAGATACCGTTATGAAATTTCGCAGTTCGACGGATTGTTCTTAATGATTTACCAGCCGTACGAAAGCACGTCCGCTGCGGAACACTACCTGGATGGATTTGTGCCGATGCTGGAAGATCTCGGTTATTACCAGTTCAATCCGGAGAAACTCGGTTCGCAAAGACAGTTCCTGTACTTCAACGAGGAACAGAGAAAATACGTTGCGTTTGACCTTCTTCCGGCCGAGGACGGAGCGACCATCTTCTACGAAATCGTGTCGTTTGATCCCCCGTCTGACAGTATGATGCTCAACGCGATCCGTTTCTGATTCTTCGCATAACACGTATACAGAGCGTTTGATCTGATATCAAACGCTTTTTTGTAGGATGAACGGGCGTCTGTTATAATGGAAAAAGATACAGGAGAAAAAGTATGGGAAAGACCGCGATCGTAACCGGAGGAACTTCCGGAATCGGATTGGAGACAGCCAAGGCGTTAACCTCAAAACACGGGTATACCGTGTATGTTTTCTCACGGCACGCTTTTTCGTACCCGGATTTGCGGCATATTTCCTGCGATGTGGCGGATGAAAAAGCCGTAACGGACGCAGTAAAGGAAGTCGTATCCCGCGAAGGAAGACTGGATTTGGTGGTCAATTGCGCCGGTATGGGAATTTCCGGCGCGCTGGAGTTTACTTCGCTGAGTGACGCGAAACATCTCTTCGACGTGAATTTCTTCGGTACGGTAAATGTCAACCGGGCTTCGATTGAACACTTGCGGAAAACGCGCGGAAGAATCATCAATATCTCTTCCGTAGCCGGCGTGGTTCCGATTCCGTTCCAGAGTTTCTACAGCGCGTCCAAGTCCGCAATCAATTCCTACAGCCTGGCTTTGGCCAATGAACTGAAACCGTTCGGTGTTTCGGTTTGTGCCGTGATGCCCGGGGATACCGCTACCGGATTCACCGCGGCGCGCAAAAAAAGCGCGGAGGGCGACAATCTTTACGAAGGCCGGATCACCCGCTCGGTATCGAAAATGGAAAAGGATGAATTGGGCGGAACGGACAGCGCGATCACCGGAAACACAATCGCGTCTTTGGCGGTACGCAAAAAACTTCCGGCGCTCTATACCGTCGGTTTCAGTTATAAACTGGTAAACGTGTTGATGAAAATTCTGCCGGTAAGACTGTCGCAGCGACTGATCTACGGTTTATACGCAAAGTAAAAGGGCACCGCGGTGCCCTTTGCGTTTATTCTTCGATGATGGTGATCCTGGTATGATCCGGAGCCTCAAAGGAGAAGGTCCGTAAACCGGAATAAGGATCCGCGGAATATTCCGATACGGAAATTCCGTGCTCCGTCAGCCGCTTTTTCAGATATTCGGAATTGTTGCAGGCCAGGGTGATGTTCTGGGACGGAAGGGAAACGTTTCCCGGCAGACAGCGGATCTCGATCTGATTTTTCCCGAAAGTGAGGAGATAATCGGTTTCCTTTCCGTTTTCGATGGTGCGGGCGAGGTACATGCCCATCTTGGTGACATAGAAATCCAAAACTTCCGTGTTGTCTATGGCGAACAGAGTCGAGCGGACAATGTGCACCTTGCGGAAAAACGGATAGAGGGCGGTCTTTTTCGCTTCCTTGCGGTAAAGACGCTGGTTTTCCATCCGTTCTCTCCAGTCCGGATGGGCCAATACGTACGCGACGGAAAGATACAGAAGCACGCCGAGATATCCGCCGATCGTGTTGGAGAACAGGTCGTCAATGTCATAGAACCCCAGTTTGGTGACCAGCTGGATGTTTTCCACCGCCAAAGACGCGAGGAAACACACGAATACGGTGCGCCTTAACGGACGGCGGCGGAACCAGTCGAAGATATACGGCAGAAGGTAACCCATCGGGATGAACATACAGATATTCATGTAGACCTGGGCGATGTTTTCGGTGTGCTGAATCGTTACGTGCGACATGGCTTCGCGGAACCCGTCGCGGAAAATCGCGGCGATGAGTCCCAGAAGACCGAAATCGATCTGGATGGAGTCGGCAAGATCGTGGTAGAGATCCGCGTGCACCCGGTAGTCCTCCGCCGCATCACGCGAGAAAAACGCCACATACCCGACCAGCAGAAGATACACCGCGAACATGACGATCAATAAGATCTTCCGAAGGTGCAGGTAGTGATCGGCTTTCGGGTTGGTGCTGACGCCGTCATTTAAACTGACGCCGAGTTTTGCGCAGACTTTACGGTCGATATACGGCAATGCGAAAACCATGACCAGGGTCATGACGGTGACAAGCACGTTGGTGAGAAGACTGTTGGGATCGAGAATCATAACCGCTCCTTTTATGAAATTATATCATCTCTTCGGAAGATGTTTGCTATAATAATGACAAGAGGTGAGTAGATATGATTCATAATCTGGAGGAAGCGCTCCGGTATATCCGGGAAAACGAAGTGAAATTCATCGATTTCAAGATGGTGGATCTTCGGGGAAGATGGAAACACTTAACGGTTCCGGCGAATACTTTCAACGCGGACACTTTACAATACGGTATCGGATTTGACGGTTCCAACTACGGTTACGCGGAAGTCAAGAAGAGCGACATGGTGTTTATTCCCGACCTGAAAGCCGCGGCCTTGGACCCGTTTACCTACGAAAAGACGCTGGTCATGATCGGGGACGTCATGGTCATTGAAGAACCGGAAAACCGACCCTTTGATCAGTATCCGCGCAACGTTGCGAAAGCTGCGCTGGATTACATGCGCAAAACCGGTGCCGCGGATGAGATGATCATCGGACCGGAATACGAATTCCACGTATTTGAAAATGTGCGCCGTGCGGTCCGTCCGGATAAAATCGCGTATGAACTCAGGAATGCAGAGTCCTACTGGTCCAATGACGATAAGGAAAACCTGGGATTCCATCATCCCTACGACGGGGGATACCATGCGGATCTTCCGGGAGATGCGACCTACAATCTGCGCAATGAAATCGTCATGAACCTCGAACAGTTCGGGGTAGACGTCAAGTATCATCACCACGAAGTCGGCGGTTCGGGACAGCTGGAAATCGAAGTCAGCCTCGGGAATATGCTGAAGCTGGCGGATGATACCTTGGCGGCGAAATACGTGATCCGCAATACCGCTGCGGAAAACGGCGTAAGCGCGACCTTCATGCCCAAACCGGTCTACGGCGAGGCAGGCAACGGAATGCACGTGCATATGCTGTTACGTAAAGACGGAAAGAATCTCTTCTACCAACAGGGTACTTACGCGAATCTTTCCAAGACCGCGATGTATTTTATCGGCGGACTGCTGAAACACGTCCGTGCGTTATGCGCGTTTACCAATCCCTCGACCAACTCCTATAAGAGACTGCTGCCGGGATTTGAAGCACCCGCAACGGTCGGATACGCGCTTGCGAACCGCAGTTCCGTGATCCGGATCCCGAGTTATGCCAAATCTCCGGATGTCAAACGGTTTGAACTGCGCAGCCCCGACGCTACCTGTAATCCCTACTATGCCTACAGCGCCATCCTGATGGCCGGATTGGACGGCATTGAAAACAAAATCGATCCGAAAGACCATAACTGGGGACCGTTTGATTTCAATCTGTACGATCTGACGGACGAGGAAAAAGCGCATCTTGAACATCTTCCTTCCTCTTTGGAAGAGGCTGCGAAAGCGCTGGAAGACGATTACGCGTTTTTGACCAAAGACGGCGTGTTCCCGGAAACTCTGATCCGTACCTGGATCGGAATGCTGCGCAAGGACGCGGGAAATCTGCGCAAGATCCCGCATCCGGCAGAAATCGACATGTATTACGACTTGTAGAAAGGACAATTCCATGAAAACCAAAGCGGTCCGTTTATACGGAAAGGATGATTTGCGTTTAGATGAATTTGAATTACCCGAATTGACGGAGGACGCGGTGATCGTCAAGGTTGTTTCCGACAGCGTCTGCATGTCCACGTATAAAGAGACAAAAAAAGGCACCGACCACGTGCGCGTACCGGATGATATCGCGGAAAATCCGATCATCATCGGGCACGAATTCGCGGGAGTGATCGTTGCGTCCGGCGAAAAAATGAAAGACAGATATCCTGCCGGCACAAAAGTCGCTGCCTATCCCCCGGGATGGAACAATGAAGGGGACCTCGGTTACGGACAGCGTACGATCGGCGGGGATTCCACGTATTCCTACATGGCGGGGAAGGAAAGGATCCGCTGGCATTTGCTGCCGGATGATTACCGCACATTCTATGAAACCTCCACGACCGAACCGTTATTCTGCGTCATCAGCGGCTATAACTCCATGGTCCATCAGGAAGAAGGTTCGCACCGGCTTCATATGGGCGTAAAGCCCGGCGGAAACCTGATTATTTTAGGCGGATGCGGTCCGATGGGTATCGTCGCGACAGATTATGCGTTAGTCATGGAAAACGGCCCCAAACGCGTCGTTGTGACGGATGTAAATCAATCCCGGATCGACAGAGTCTCTTCCATGATACGCCCCGCGGACGCCGCGAAAAACGGCATAGAACTGATCTTTGTAAACACGAAGGATCTGCCCGATGAAAGACAATACCTGCTCGATCTGACAAAGGGAGAAGGCTATGACGACGTGATGGTGTTCGCACCGGTAAGAAGCGTCGCCGAGACAGGAAACCGGATCATGGCGAAAAACGGCTGTATGAATCTGTTTGCCGGACCGGTGGACCCGAATTTCTCCGCAGATATCAATCTGTACGATTGTCATTACCGCGGCACCAAGATCGTCGGATCCAGCGGCGGAACCAGAGAAGATTATCTGGAAGCTCTGGAAGTCGTGAAAAAGGGAAAGATCAACCTGGCGCATATGCTGACGCATATCGGCGGATTGGACGCGGTCATTGACACGACGAAAAACGTACCGGGGATCCCGGGCGGAAAGAAACTGATTTACACCCATATAAGAATGCCGCTGACTGCCATCGACGACTTCGCGGAAAAAGGGAAAACGGATCCCTTATTCGCAAAGCTGGCGGAAATCTGTGCGCGGCATGAAGGTTTATGGAATCCGGAAGCGGAAGCGTATTTGCTGGAACACGCGCCGTCGATTGAATAAAAACTCGGAGAGAATGTGCGAAAATGGCACAATTCTCTTCTTTTTTTATTTTCCTGGTGTATGATGAACGCAAAGGAGGGGAATATGACTTCATTCGGGCATTTCTATCTGGACAACGAAAAAGACATCATCGTGGATCTTTTCATGCAGAAAGAAGAACTTTTCTATGTTTTAAAGACTCCGAATCATCATACCGGCAACCTCATCACGAACCTGGCGAAACTCTGCGATCTGCCGCTGACGGATGATGAGAATGGCCTGAAACAGATTGAAGGCAAGATCCCGTGCTATATTGACGCCCAAAACCGGCGCATCTATATTTTCCGCATGGGAAACACCAAGGTCGCCAACATCTTTCCGGACGGGACGATTGAAATGAAAGCCTCGATTCCCTCCATTTCCAAGACCCTGATGAGCCAGACCAAGGACTACCGTCTGGACATCTCCAAGACGATCATCAAGACGTATATTCCGGAGGAATACAAATTCCGTGCGGATCTTCATACGCACATGAACGCCAACCTGGAACCGGATATCCTGATTGCGCTGGGTATCGCCCATCAGATCCGCTATCCGCTGTATTATATTAAAAAGCTCGGTCTGGAATTAACGGATGCCCAGAAGGAAACCATGGAAAAACGCCGTGCCCGCGTCGTTCCCCAATTTGCGGGTTCTTCTTTGACCGGAAAATATCTGGACCGCAAGATCGACGACAATACGTATATCAACTTCGCGGATCTGATCCTCAACAATCCCGAAGGTGCGGAAAGGAACATCCCCAAAATCCGGGCATCCTTGGCCATTATGAAAGACGGCCAGGCGGTCTTTACGAACCTGGAAAAAGTATACTTGTACCGCTACGTGTTCACCAAGGGAAAACCGCACGAGAAGAAGGTGCGCCTGTTCCGGATCAGCCGGATCCCCGACGAAGATATCAAACGGTATCTGAAGAAGATGCTGGCGGATAAGGAAACCGAAGAATATAAACACAACACCCTGTTCCAGGACAAGCTCTTATGGATTGCGCGTTCCTACGCCTCCAAGGGCATCAAATACGTGGAAATCTCGGATACCACATTGGTCAAGCAATACGAAGCCGCAGGGATGCTGCAGCAGGTCCATGAAATCATGCCCAAGGCTTATCATGAGACCGGCGTCATGATCCGCTTTCTGGCGTCGATCCGGCGGATTCCTTTGACGATCGTCAAGGACGAGGTCCAGCCGGAAACCTACCTGAAGGAAAACCTTACGGTGTTGCGCGCCGTTGCGGAAGACCCGTATGTGGCCGGAAGCGATTTTGTCGGCGAGGAAATCAATGATATTCAGGAACTGCGTCCGGTCATTGAAAAGATCGTCCGAATCGCCGCAAAGGATCCTTCGTTTGTCATCCGCATTCACGCCGGAGAAAACGACAGCCTGAAGGACAATGTCGCCAACAGTATCCGCTGTGTGAAGGAATCGCTCGGAAAACGGCAGAAAATGCCGAAAATGCGCATCGGACACGGGCTTTACACGGCCAACCTGCGCACTCCCAAAGGAAAGAAACTGATCGCGGAACTGAAGAAATACGGTGTGGTGCTGGAGTTCCAGATTTCCTCCAACGTCCGCTTAAACAATCTCAACCGGATCGAACGACATCCCTTGAAACAGTATCTGAAAGAAGGGATCCGCTGCGTCCAGGGAACCGACGGAGCCGCGATTTACGGGACAAACTGCATCGACGAACAATTATCGCTGGAAAAACTGTTGGATCTCAAGCCGGAAGAACTGCGTTACATGAAGGAGACCGAAGGAAAGATCATCCGTGAAGGAAGACAGGCGTTTTTCCGCAAGATGCGCCGTTTCGAAAAGATCTCCGAAGGAAAAACACCGGAGGATTTCCTGTTTGAGCGCATGAAGGAAGAAACAAAACCGGAAGAACTCCATTTGAAACGGGAAAAACTGTTCGACGCCAAGAAGGAACTGCACGAACGGATGGAACCGCTGCCCTGGGACCGTCACCCGATCGTGATCGCCGGCGGCAGTTTCAATAACGACAAACACACGACCCGGGTCACGGAAGAAGGAAAAGAAGCGCTGGATCTCCTTATGAAGAAACTGAATCCGCAGGAAGTATTCTTCGTGATCGGGCATAAGCTATCCGGATATGAAAAATATATCGTCACGCACAATGACAAGGGCTTCCCGGTTTTCGCGGTGGTGCCTTCCATGATCCGCAAGGCGGAACTGGACCGCCTGCGCAAAAGCGGCGTGAAGATCACGGTGTCCACGGAATCCTCAGGCATGGGCATCTACAAGAGCGTCAACTATGAGATTTTTGAACGCCGTCCCTCGATCCTGATCGCGTTTGACGGTAATTCCGCCGGCGCCAATCTGGTCCAGGAAGCGCGTAACGGCAAGGGGAAATCCACCATCTATGTCTATGAAGGCGCGGAGATGTTAAAGGCCAAGGCGCAATCCCTGGAAGGGTATGTGACCCTGTTTGACGATCCGCGGAAAATCGTGAAGAAGATCGTTGCGTCCCTGAAATAAAAAAACTTACCGTAAACGGTAAGGAGATCTCTTCTTCTCCCCGTGACTGGAATCGAACCAGCATCTCTTGAACCCCATTCAAGTATTCTACCACTGAACTACACAGAGAGAGCACTACTATTGTAGCACATTTCCCGAAGATTCCAATCTATCTTGAAGATGATTTGCGGGATGATATAATGGTCTACGTGTCAAGGAGTACTATGAAATTTACTGTGAAAGATCTGAAAAGACTGTTCTTCGTCATCCTGTCGGCGTTCTTATACTCGGTCGCCATGCAGGTGTTCGTAAACTCGGGAGACTTGTATCCGGGAGGATTCGCGGGCCTCGCGCTTTTGATCACGCGCTCCGCTTCCCGGTTTTTCGCGCTGGAGATCCCGTTCGGGGTCGTATATATCGCGCTGAATATTCTGCCGACGATCCTGGTATTCAAATATGTCGGAAAGAAATTCACGCTGTATTCCATGATCCAATACGGGTTAGTGTCCTTGTTTACGACGGTTCTTCCGGAAGTAACGATCACCGAAGATCCGTTGTTGATTTCGGTATTCGGGGGAATTCTGGCCGGATTTGCGATATCCCTGGCGTTAAATTCCGGGGCGTCCAGCGGCGGAGTGGATTTCTTCGCGGTGTATTTCTCCAACCGGTTCAACCGTCCTTCGTGGGGGCTGGCGTTAGGGTTCACGACTGTCGTGCTTTTAATCTCCGGGGCTCTGTTCGGATGGACGATCGCCTTATACTCCATTATCTTCCAATACTGCAACACGCAGGTGGTCAGCCTGCGTCATACCCGCTATAAGCTGGTGTCCCTGATGGTGGTCACCAGAAAGCCGGAAGAAGTCACTTCCTCGATCCTGCAGACGGTGCGTCACGGCATCACCGTGCTGAACGGAAAAGGCGGATACGCCCGGCAGGATGAAACCGTTCTTCTGATGACGATCAACGCGTTTCAGGTCGATGAACTCGTGCAGGCGGCAAAGAAAGCGGATCCGCATGTCTTTATTTCCATCAGTCACACAGAAAGGATCGTGGGCAATTACTATCAGGCCCCGCTGGATTGATCATGAATTATCGCATTTTTGATGAATGGCTTCTGTTACAGGCAGGAGAAGAATACGATCTGAAAACCGTTTCGGAATTTTTGAGTTCGTTCGCGATTGAAAACGCCAAGAAGGACTGGATCAACGGGAAGCTGTTTGTGAACCGTCATCCGGTGGAGGAAGGCACCTTCTTGCGCAAGGGAGATACCATCCAGATCAAGGCCTTCGAGAAGGAAGAAGTCGATTTTGAATCCGCGGAAGGACTGCCGGAAATCGTATACGAGGATGAATTCCTGCTGGCGGTCAATAAGCCTGCGGGCATGATCATCTATCCGTCTTCCAAGGAAGGAAACGGAACTCTGGCGAACCTTGTCGCGCATTATTACCGCGAGAAGGGATACAAGATTGCCGTACGTCCGTTACACCGTCTGGACGCGGACACGACCGGACTCGTATTGTTTTCCAAGTGCCCGTTCTTGCAGCCGAAGTTGGACCGCATGATGCGCGACAAGGACATTCACCGGTACTATTACGCGTTTGTGGAAGGCGTAATCCAGAAAGACGGCGTGATCCGGGAACCGATCGGAAAAGACCGTCATGACGCGCGGAAGATGCGGGTCTCCAAGGACGGTAAATATGCGGAAACGCATTACCGTGTCGTGAAGAACCGCAAAGCGTTTACGCTTCTGGAATGCCGGCTGGAAACCGGGCGCACTCATCAGATCCGGGTGCACTTGGCTTATATCGGACATCCGATCGTCAACGATACCCTGTACGGGGAACCGTTTGATAATCTGGAATTCGGATTGCAGGCGTACCGCATCATCATGGAGCATCCGATTACAGGTAAGACGTTAAGGATGCAGGTGGCCTGCCGGTTTTGAACCGTTTCATGAAAGACTCTTTGAAAACAGAGTCTTTTTTTCATTTTCATTCTCATGAGTTTCTTCGTTCTTGCACAAGGAAAGGTATATAATATTCTTAGAAGAGAATACGAGAGGGAGAAATCATTCATATGGACAAAAAAAGGGCGCAGTGGAGCAATCGAATCGGCTTTATTTTTGCGGCGACCGGGTCCGCTGTAGGTTTGGGCAACATTTGGAAGTTTCCTGGTAAAGCATACGAAGGAGGCGGCGGCGCTTTCCTTTTATTGTATGTGGCAATCGTGGTTCTGATCGGGATCCCGTGCATGTTATCGGAGCTGGCGATCGGACGGGCGAGCCAGTCGAACATGGTCGATGCGTTTTCCAAACTCGGGCATAAGAAGTTTACCTGGGTCGGATGGGTCGGTTGGATCGCGGCCGTGGTCATCACGTGTTTCTACTTCCATGTCGGAGGATGGGTGCTGCGGTATTTTGTCGCATATCTGACGGATTCCGCGAACATTTATGCCGATCCGCTGGGATATTTCTACGGAATCCTCGGGTATGATGCGGTAAGCGGGACCTCTGCGTTCCCGTCAGGAACGATCCTTTACGCGGGGATCTTTACGGCAGCCTGCGCATACATCATCGTGCGCGGGGTAAAAGGCGGCATTGAGAAATTCAATAAGATCGGAATGCCGGCGCTGTTTCTGCTGCTGATATTGCTGCTGGGAAGGGCGGTCACATTGCACGGCGCATCGGAAGGGATCTTCTACATGCTGCATGTGGACTTCCGTACGATCAACGGTACGGTGCTGTTAAGCGCGTTATCGCAGGCTTTCTATTCTCTTTCCATCGGTATGTCGATCATGGTGACCTACGGTTCGTATCTTCCGAAACACGACGATATTGAGAAAAACAGCGTGATCGTCTGCGTCATGGACACCCTGGTCGCTGTTATCGCGGGCTTCATGATCATTCCCGCGGTGTTCGCGACATTGGGCTCTGGCGCGGTCGGAAAGGGCGGAGGATTCGCGTTTGTCTCTTTGGCGGGCGTGTTCCAGGAGATGCCCGGCGGGGTTTTCTTCGGGATTATGTTTTATCTGCTGCTGCTG
>CACZNO010000179.1 GCA_902782505.1 uncultured Erysipelotrichaceae bacterium
CTTAAATTTCCGGCATACGTCAGTTTATCCAGGCAGATGATCCGGTAATCCGGATGTTCTTTCAGCATATGAAAGATAAAGTTGCTGCCGATAAACCCGGCGCCTCCCGTTACGATAATTGTCATGGCTAATCCCCCTTCTTCGGACCGTTGATCGTGCCTTTCAGAACTTCCCGCAGATATTCTCCATACGGGCTCTTCCCGTAAAGATCCGCAGAACGCAGAACGCTCTTTTCATCAATCCAGCCTTTATAATATGCGATTTCCTCCGGCACCGAGATGCGGATTCCCTGCATGCGGTCAATACTGCGCACAAACCGCGCCGCGTCCATTAAGGATTCAATCGTGCCGGTATCCAGCCACGCAAACCCGCGGCCCATCGTCTGCAAGTCCAGGTCGCCCGCTTCCATGTATAATTTGTTGACGTCGGTGATTTCATACTCGCCGCGCTCGCTCGGTTTCAGGCTTTTCGCATACTGAATCACGCGGTTGTCATAGAAGTATAATCCGACGACCGCAAAGTTCGACTTTGGATTCTTCGGCTTCTCTTCCAGAGACAAAACTTTTCCGTTTTCATCAAATTCAACGATTCCGAAACGTTCGGGATCTTTTACGTATTTTCCGAAAATTGTCGCACGGTGATTGACTTCCGCGTTTTCCACCGCCTGTCTCAGCATTCTTCCGAAATGGTTTCCGTAGAAGATGTTGTCGCCTAACACCAGACATGCGCAATCGTCTCCGACGAATTCCTCACCTAACACGAAAGCCTGCGCCAGTCCGTTGGGAATTTCCTGAATCTTATACGAAAAATTCACCCCGAAATCACTTCCGTCACCGAGAAGACGTTCAAATTTTCCCGTATCACTCGGTGTCGAAATAATCAGGATGTCACGGATTCCCGCCAGCATAAGTGTGCTGATCGGATAATAAATCATTGGTTTATCATATACCGGTAAAAGCTGTTTGGATGTTACTTTGGTAAGCGGATACAATCTGGTCCCGGATCCGCCCGCGAGAATAATGCCTTTCATTGTCTTTTCCTCTCTGCTTATCACAATGCCCCTTCTATTATAGCAAACTATTCATAAATTCCCATGCCTGTGCATTCTTTCCAAGTCTTTATTGTGCGGAAATCTATTGTTTTTCACAAAAAACGCTCTGCTTTCTGCCCGGTTCATGCCTTAGGAAGAATACGCAGAGCATTTATCTTAAAGATCCAGAATCGATAATAGGTTTCTTAATTGAATGTTCATCACGTTGTTGAAGCGAATCATCGTATTCAGTGTGCGATAATCCACCCAATAATAGTCCTCCGGCAAATCCGGTAATTCTTCCCCGCGCACTTCCAGGATCACGTTGCGGTTCTGTTCATGATAGAACCGTCCGCCTTCTTCTGAAAGAATAACGTCCTTCATGACCCCGTCTTTCCGCTCCAGTTTTTCCAGGAACAGTTTTTCCGCAGAGTCTAACTTCGTGCGCGGATTGCTGGGCTCCAGCTGTACCGACGGAGACAATTCCGCGGTATCGAAACACCCGGGCTCATGACGTACTTTCACCAGGAATTTCCGTACTCCGTCCATGACGGAAGTAAATAATCCCAGTACCATGATTCCGTTGGCCTCCACTAAAGGCTGATCCCAGAACCGTACTTCCCGCCCTTCAATTTCTATGGAACAATACACGACTTTATAATCGTACGGATAGCGGCACACAATCTCCGTTTCCGTCATATCCCAGTCTTTCAGGTCTTTTAAGGGCTTCAGGCGGGATTTCCGGTTATCCAGCATTTTGTGATTATTGACGCAGTTGAACAGGATGTGTTCCATGGTCAGGTCCGTTCCCTCGAACATGGACCGGCATAACGCCTTGTCGTTGAACAGTTCCCGTACTTCCCGGTATTCTTCCTCTGATAAATCTTCTCTGCGTAAAGGGATGCCGGATAACACCGTACGGGAATCCATGTTGACAAGATTGTCGTATTTCATCAGTTCCTTGATCTGCCCTAACGTCATCCAACGGTGACTGGGTTCCACAGGAATCTCTTCGTCCACATAGATCATGATGTTGCGGTTACGCTTCTTGTAAAAACGCGAAGATTGTTCCGATTGTACCTGGTCCAGAATCAGCGGATATTGTCCGGAACGCTCAAAATACTCCAGGTACAGCGGAGATTTTCCTCCATGCGCTCTGGTGAAATTGCTTTTGGTTGCCTGAATTGTCGGAGAAACCTGAATTACGTTGATATTACCCGGTTCAATTTTCGCCTGCATCAAAAAATTCCACACACCGTTGATTTTCCTGCAGATGATGCCGAGATAACCGATTTCATCCTGAATGATGACCGGCTGTTCATTCACCGTTTTTCCGTCTTCGATTTCTTCGTATCCCGACAACTGGAAAAATGAATTTTTCCGGTTGCGGACCATACCGTCGGTTTCGTCGTAATACCAAAAGCCGTCATAGGAAAACGGCACTTTGGTGATATTCACTTTTAATGTTTCGTTCCGCGATTTGATCCATTCCAGAATCTCATCGTTGGATGTAACCGTTCCTTCCCTGCAGGCCCAGGAACGCAAAATCTCATACGTGATATTCATGACTACTCTTCGTTTTTGGCGCGGATCTGATCAATCAGGCTCGCTTGCAGCAGGATTTCCCTGTAGTTCTGTTCACGAGTCTTCGTGTCGCCGCACGCTTCCGCAAACCGCTCGATGGAATGTTCAAAATGAGAATCCGCCGACAGTTTGATTTCTTCCTTACCTTCCGCGGTTTCAATCGTAATCACCGGTTCCAATGCGGGCGGAGCCGTAAAGATCCGGTTTGCGGTCAGTTTTCCCTTGCTTCCCCATACTTCCAGAAGGCACTGGTAATGACAATCCATGCCGAATCCGACCTGGAACGCCACTCCGTCTTCATTGGATAACGAAGCGCTTCCCATCATATCCACTTCAAATCCCGGCAAGGAATATAGACGCGCTGCGTCAACCCTGACCGTTTCACCGAGAAACTTCGTCGCCAGTTTTACCGTATATCCGCCGGCGTCCAGCAGCGCTCCTCCGCCCAGATTCTTCTTATAGCGGAAATCGTTTTGCGCGCGCATCGGAAAACCGAACGACGCCCTGTATAATCGCACTTCACCGATTTTTCCTTCCGTGATCAGATTGCGGATATCACGGATTTGGGAATGGTACTGGAACATATAGTTCTCATGCAGCGCCAAACCGCCTTTTTTTGCCGTGTCCACAAGGTCTTTTGTATCCGCAAAGCACATCGTCGACGGCTTTTCCACCAGTACATGTTTCCCGTGCTCCAGCGCATATTTTGCCCATTTGTAGTGCAGCGCAGGCGGTTGAGGAATGTAAAGCGCGTCAATATCTTCCCGCTCGATCAGGTGCTTGAAATCCGTTTCCGCTTCCAGATGATAATCCGCGCAAAAGTTTGCCAGTTTCGCCGGCGCGTATTCTTCCGCTACCGCAATTACCCGGATACCTTCCACATTCTGCACCGCCGGCATAAAACGCCGGTAGGCAATCTCGGAACATCCGATGATTCCCAGTCTCAGCATCTTCTGTCTCCTAACCTTTTCTTAAAATCTCTTTGACTGCGTCTGTCACAGCCAAGGCGTCTTCCCTGGTCATATCCGCGTATAACGGAAGCCGTAATACTTTCGCACCGTATTCTTCCGTTACCGGGCACTCTTCCGGTTTGTATCCCAGTTTCAGCCCCATCGGCGCAGAGTGCAGCGGCACATAACAGATATACGCATTCATGCCTTTTTTCTGTAATTCCGCCACCAGTCTTGTACGGATCTCATCGGTCGGAAGAATAATATTGAACATGTGCCCGTTGTGCTGCGCATATTCCGGAACCACAGACAGTTTCAGCAGTCCTTCGTCTTCAAGGCATTTCAGTTCTTCCGCATATGTATTCCAGACGGTCAGACGTTTTTCCATGATTTCATCAAACCGTTCCAGCTGCGCATATAACAGCGCTGCCAGAAGATCCGACGGCAGGAAAGAAGATCCGATATCATGCCATGTGTATTTATCGACATTTCCTTTGAGAACCTGACGGCGATTGGTTCCCTTTTCACGGATGATTTCTGCCCGGTCCAGATACGAAGGATCGTTTAAGACGATCGCTCCGCCTTCTCCCATCACGTAGTTCTTCGTTTCATGGAAGCTGTAGCATCCA
Source organism: uncultured Erysipelotrichaceae bacterium (assembly GCA_902782505.1). Lineage (GTDB taxonomy): Bacteria > Bacillota_I > Bacilli_A > Erysipelotrichales > Erysipelotrichaceae > RUG11872. Next base: position 4,194 of record CACZNO010000179.1, read on the forward strand.
AACGTTCCCAAGGTGCCGCACACTCTTCCCTTATAGTAGGATCCTACCGCCTGCGCAGCGTCCTCGATTACGATCAAATTGTGCCGTTTTGCGATATCGTTGATCACATCGTAATCACACGGAACGCCGGCGTAGTCCACGGTATAAATCGCTTTCGTTTTATCCGTGATCAAAGCCTCGATCTTGGTTTCATCGATGTTCATATTATCTCTTCGAATATCGCAGAAAATCGGTTTTGCTCTTCGCAGCATAAACGCATTCACCGTCGAAGAGAAGGTAAACGAAGGAACGATAACTTCATCTCCCGGTTCCAAATCAATCAGCAGCGACGCCATTTCCAGCGCGGTCGTGCCGGATGTTGTTAAAAGAACATTTTCCAGTCCCAGCAGTTCATGAAGTTTTTCATACACTTTCATCGTGTATTTTCCGTCGCCTGAAAGTTTGCTGTGTTTCATTGCGTCTACAACATATTCAATTTCCTTCTCCGTTATAGATGCTTTGTTAAAAGGTATCATTTTATTTTCCTCCGTTATTTCCTCTATTCTATTGTACACCGTGCACACGCCGTTTTACGGTGCAATTCTGTAAATATCCAATCCATCCAGCGTTTTGACCCGTTCCGCATGAAACGTGTTACTGTAGTGCTCCCGGAAATACGTCTCATATATCCCGATTTCTCCGTCACAAACCAGGAACACGGTATCTCCGGACAAAAGAGCCTCATCCCAATCTTCAAATCCGCGTTTGTTGATGACCAAATCCATACCCGGATGATGATAAGTAACCCCGCCGAGATAAACCAGATTTTCTGGCCAGACGTCGTCCGCACTTTGCAGCGGGGAGAACTGATAATACACGGATTGGATCGTTGTGTCAAAATCCATGAAATATGTATTCTCCGGATGTTTGTTCACTTCCGCGAAAAACTCCCGGTACGGCACGCCGTACGCAACCGTGTTTTTGTATTTCTTCACGTCATACTTCCATGAATAATGATACATTTCTTTGATATCTTCCTGCATCTGTTCCGCAGTTTTATTCTTCCAGCCGGCTTCCGGAATATACACATATCCATGTGCCAGGCAAAGACAAACCGCCAAAATCATCGCCGGGATCCTGAGAGGTCCCGGAATAACATCTCCTTCTTCCGTACAGCATTCGCACGCCAGCATCACTGATGAATAAAAGTAACACGCACACTCGACCCGGTATACTTCTCTGCCTGTATACGCAAAGTACAGGAAATACGCCGCGATTCCTCCGGCTGCCATTATCGGAAGCCACCACTTTTTCGGATGATATATCATAAAGAAAATCCCGAAAAAGATACTGCAGAGTGCTCCCGGATAGAACATTGCCCGCCGGCTCCACACGGAACGGAACATTTCGTACGCGGTTCTGGGATGCGCTGCGCGGTAATCCTCCAGAACTGCAGAAACTTCCCGCATCTTCTCAATCGTGAAATAATCATAATCGGTAAACGCCCATTTGCAAATCAATTCGTAGTCGTTTTCCGAAATCCCGATCGCTTCAAATTTGTCTGCGCACTTGGAGTACTCCGGTTTCGGATAATCGCTGATTCGCGCGCGCACAACATTCCACTGATAATACTCCGCATGCGCCGGGTCGCTGCGGTTTATCGTTCTTCCGGCAAAGAATACTGCCAGCACAATCGCAGTAAGAACCCCGATTCCTGCCAACAACCGCAAAACCGTCTTTCCTTTATGCGAAGAAGACAGAATTCTCTCAAACAGAAACAGCCCCAGGAAGGGAAGCGCAATATATATTGTTTGGTGCCGGATCAGATAACCGGCAATCAAAACAAGCGCTCCGGGAATCATTCCTCTTCTGCACTCGGGCATCAGAATTCCGCACAAAAACAGGCTTCCCCCGGTCATGACCGCAAACGCGGCAATTTTCGTAAACTGCGGCAGCAAATACACATCCTGTACGGTAAAAAATGTAATCGCCGCGACAACGCAGAACGCCTTTCCCCGCGGAAGTGTTTTCGCCGCAATATACGCTACACAAAGATACGAAAAAAACGCGGTGACAAGATGGCAGATAAAATACCAGCTGATCTGCGGCGCAAATTTGTAAAACAATGTCAGGATCCATCCCAAAATCGGGTTGGAAAATAAGATGCGGTAATCCGGCGTCCCGTTGAACGCTCCGGACAAAAGTGCTTCCATCAGAAAATCGTCCGATACCTCGTATTTGATGTTTCCGAAAAGGACCGCCGCCGCCAGCACCAGGACTTCTGCCAGCACGAAAAGGCGGAAAGTTGTTTTCCGGCTGTCATACATAGGATCTTTCGTATTTACGGATGCACTTGTCATATCATGGAAAAAACGGGGAAATGATTATTCCAATATTTCCCCGTTGATTACTTTATTCATTAACGAAATAGCTTCGTTGATCTGTTCGTCGTACAGGAATACGCAGGATAACATTTCTCCGCCTGCCGCGGCACAGCTTGCCGATCCGGTGCTTCCCTTCAGCGACTTACTGACAATATGCCACGGCTGCATGTCGTTTAACTGCATCTTCACAAGTTCAAACATGCTTGCCGTCGGGAAGTTCGTCGCCACCATTCCCGACATCGAGTTCAATACCGAGTTGAAGTTCGTCAGAATCGCGGAACTCATCAGTTTGTTCATGATTGCGCGCATAACAATGTTTTCGTGTTCCGC
>CACZNO010000180.1 GCA_902782505.1 uncultured Erysipelotrichaceae bacterium
ACCTGTTCACGCTGCCGCTGTTCATCAACCCGATGACCGGCGACATGACAGACCTGCGGAATGCCGTCATCTGCATCATCATCGGCATGATCATTACCTTCATCCTGACCGTCATCCTCTACAAGGATGACAAGGCGGATGAAATCGACATGAAAGGATAATTGCTCACCATGGCAAAGTTTCCCGAAAACTTCCTCTGGGGCGGCGCGACTTCCGCCGCCCAGATAGAGGGGGGGAGATGCGAAGACGGGAAGGGTCTGTCCCATCTCGACTACGTTTACTTCCGCGGCCCGAAGATCCCGTGCAATTTCATGCTGACGGAGAATCTCAGGAAGGCCAGGGCGGAAGAAGCGACGCTGAACTTCCCGAACAGAAGGGGCATCGATTTCTATCACCGGTACAGGGAAGACATCGCCCTTCTGGCCGAAATGGGCTTTAAATCCTTCCGCATGTCGATTTCCTGGACGCGCTTGTTCCCAACCGGCAGAGAAGAAAAACCCTGTCCGGAAGGCGTGGAATTTTATCATAATGTGTTCCGCGAACTGCACGCGCACGGGATCGAACCGCTGGTAACGATGATCCATTACGAACTACCGATCGGCTTTGTGGAGGAATTCAACGGCTGGGAATCACCGGAAATCATTCCTTACTGCGTAAAGTATCTGAAATTCCTCATTGATGAATACAAAGACGAAGTCAAATACTGGCTGACGTTCAACGAAATCAACATGGTCACCGCGGTGCCCTGGCTCGGAGGCGGCATCCTTCTGGATAAGGATGAAGAGCTCGAACTGCCCAAGGGATTCCGTCCGTTCGGTCCTTTGCCGAAAAAGATGGAAGAGCGGTGGAATCAGGTGTCGCACCAGGCCTTGCACCATCAGTTCATCGCCAGTGCGCTTGTGGTGAAATATGCGCATGATACGGCGCCGGGCTGTTTCGTCGGCAACATGTACAACCTCCATCATCTCTACCCGGAAACCCCGTCTCCTCAAGACGCGTTACGGGCACATGAGGAAACGGAGTTCAACATGTTCTTCTGCGACGTCATGGCCCAGGGTTCTTATCCGAAATGGATCCTGTCGTATTACCGTAAACACGGGATTCATATCAACTTTGTCAAAGACTACGAAAAGATTCTGGCGGAAGGAAAGGTCGATTTCATTTCCCTGAGCTATTATCTTTCGTCGGTTGTTACGGCGGACCCTGCGCGGCAGGAACGCGTCGGTTCATTCATACGGAGGTTACAGAATCCGTATCTGGAAACCAGTGATTTCGGCTGGCAGATCGATCCGACAGCCTTGCGGATCTCCCTCAACGAATTGCGCGACCGGTTCCATCTTCCGATCTACATCGTGGAAAACGGCATCGGTGCGTTCGAAACGCTCGGAGAGGACAAGACCGTACATGACGACTATCGCATCGCGTACCTGCGAAGCCACATCGAAGCCATCGGGGAAGCGATCGAAGACGGCGTGGATGTGATCGGGTATACCCCGTGGGGCTGTATCGATTTAGTCTCCTGTTCCCTGGTGTCCATGTCCAAGCGCTATGGCTTCGTCTACGTGGACGCGGATGATGAAGGCAACGGCACTTATGACCGCTACCGGAAGGATTCCTTCTATTGGTACAAGAAGGTCATCGCGTCCAACGGAGAGGATTTGGAGTAATATGGGACTGTTTGATAAACTGTTCGGAAAACCGGGAGAATTCCTGCCGAAAGTACACGCGGAAGACAATGATATCGTGGCGCCGTGCGATGGGGAACTCATCGATGTGAAGAGCCTTCCCGATCCGATGTTCGCGGAGGAACTGCTCGGAAAAAGCGCTGCGGTGCGTCTTACGGCAGACAATGTGACAATCTGCGCGCCGGCCAACGGCGTCTTGCGGGCATTGTTTCCGACCGGGCATGCGTTTGGGGTTGAGACAGGGGAAGGCGTGGAGATCCTGGTGCATATCGGCATCGATACGGTCAATTCCAACGGAGACGGTTTTAAACTTTGCTCCAAAAAAATCGGCGACAGGGTGGAAGCCGGCGATCCGGTCGTGAAGGTGGACGTGAAAAA